>JAFSVK010000171.1 GCA_017444985.1 Bacillota bacterium | reverse complement strand
TGCTATTGAAGTAAAATTGAGATAGCTTGTTCGAGGACTAGGAAATGGCTCGAAGCCAATGTAGAGCATTGGTGAGAGACATTGACGACGTACTCGGGCAAGATAGCCAATTTTACGATTTATGACTTTTTAGAGGTGCCCTAAACTATAATTTTCTTCCCAGCAGCCACTTAAATACCTTTAAAGTATTTTCGGGCTCCATTTGGGGTATTATTGCCATGTATATATCCGTTTCGGCATTTTCAAAAAGCTTATATTCCGTTATGATATAATTATCCGTTATCTTTACGGCATAGGGCTTGCTGTTACCTTTATCATCCTCTCCGTATAGTAGAAGAGACTCCTTTTCAAGCTCCTTTATCTGCTCCCGAGAAAAATAATCCGTAAGGGGCATATAATAGTCCGCCGCTATAAAGTCTGCGGTAAATTTTTTGTCTGTTATAACTATACCTATTTCTCCCGTGTAGAGGTAGGTGTTAAACTTTTGGTTCAAATTGGCAAGGGTGGTAACATCCGCCTTGTCATCGTAGTAGCTTTGTATATTGACACTTGCTCCCTCGGGAACACCTATGTCCTTATTAAGCTTATCCGTCAGGCTAATATTATCCTCTATTGAAAGAAAAGAGTTGTATATGGCTATACCGCAAAAATTTTGGGTAGGCTTTTTTATAAACATGGTATATATAAGAGAGGCTGCGGCTATGGCAAATATCACAAAGCCTATGAATATACCCGAATAGTAGTGAAGTATATGCTCTACTTTCTGCTTAAAGGTCAAGTCTTTAAATTTCATTTATCCTCCACCTCTACAGAGCCTAATTTCAACATAGCCCTTATAAGAGCATCCTTTGCCGTTCCCCAAGGCTCATCTTTGTAACGATGGTCGAATTTGTTTATAAAAAATGCCAGCTCCCCTTCAAGCCTTACAAGGTTTTCTATTTCAAGGGGCACCACAATATCTATAAAATCATCGTACTTTTGTCCCGACAGGTTCTTCTGTGCCATTTCAATAAGAGTGGCAAAGTGTTCAAAGCAGAAGCCTTTGGAATTTTTCACCTTTTCTTCCATATCCGAATCCTTTTTCCACATATAGAAAAAAGTATCGAAATACCTGTCAAAATTATTGTTTATCTTGTTGCAAATGTAGCAGGAATTTGTTAGAGTATTAAGGTAGGGAGTAACGGGATTTGAAGTAGCTTTTTTTGAAAAAATGCCCTTCTTTTCTCCCTTTAAAGCAGGAGCAAGCTCCTTAAGGTCGTCTATGACCTTTTGGAGATGGGTATCCGACATAAGTGCCACCCCCAAACGATTTTGCTTGCCGTACATCTCAGCATAGTGTTTGGAGCAAAAGCCTGTTTTGTTGGTTTCCATACGGATATCATCCTCCATATAGCTTGCCCCTAACATATAGTCCACAGCCTCCCTTTCAAGCTTGTGCTTTATGTTGCAAAAGGGACACTCGCCTCCCTCTTCAAAACCCTCATTTACGGGAATGGTATATAAACTTTCTTTCAAAATACGCACCTCCTTACAATATGAGATATTATAACACAAAAAAGGAATTTATAAAAGAAAATTATGAAATACTCTCTTTCAAAAAAAGGTATATTTATAGAAAACGATCCCGACTTTGATGTAGCCCAAACTTTGGAGTGCGGGCAGTGTTTTAACTTTACCCCTACGGATACGGGCTATAAAATAAAAGCCTTTTCAAAGGTTTTAAATATAAGCATTGAAAAAGAAGGTTTTATACTTCACACAGGGGAAGAGGAGTTTAAAAACACCTGGTATAACTATTTCGACCTTGATACGGACTACGGGCATATAAAAGAAGAAATATGTAAAAACGATGCCATTATGCAGGAAGCCGTAGCCTTTGCCCCGGGTATAAGGATACTTGAGCAAGATAGGTGGGAGTGCCTTTTAAGCTTTATAATATCCCAAAACAACAATATACCCAGAATAAAGAAGATCATAAATACATTGTCGGAAAAATACGGCAAAAAACAGGGAGTAAACTACTTTTTCCCGGAGCTTGACACACTTAAATACCTAAAAGAAGAAGACTTTTTCGCCCTTAAAACAGGCTTTAGAGCAAAATACCTCTATGACTGCGTGCAAAAAATAAACAGTGGTGAACTTGATATATACCACACGGATACTCTAAGCGATACACAGCTTCTAACCCGCCTTAAGACCGTAAAAGGCGTAGGAGATAAGGTGGCAAACTGCGTTATGCTTTTCTCTATGGGCAGAAAAAGTGTTTTCCCCGTGGATGTGTGGGTAAAAAGAGTTATGGAGACCCTTTACTTTAAAGGCGAAGATACCAAAAAAGAGGATATAGAAAACTTTGCCAAAGAAAAATGGGGAGCCTACGCCGGAGTAGCCCAACAATACCTTTTCGCCATGGCAAGAGAGAGGAAGATAGGTGTAAAAAGCAATAGGTAACGATTTGTCGAGAGTAAAAAATCAGTTTTTTTACAGGTGCAAATACTCTTTTAGGGCGATAAATTCCAATTTGTTGACCCAAATTTATTGACCCAAATCAATTTTTAGCTTATGCGAAAAAATTGATTTTTCCGACTTTGGTTTCGATAATTACCAATATATCTTTGTGGCGAAACGAAAAGTTCTGCCTGTAAAATGGCGGAGAGGTTTCGAGCGAACCAAAAAGTTCCGAGGGCAAATGTATCTGTTGTGCCACCGTCAGCCCTTTGGGCTTCCTTCCCCTCCCGGGGTGGGTACCTCTCCGTCACAGCTCCGCTGTGCCACCTCCCCTTTCAGGGGAGGCATAGGTGTCGGTGGGGTTTAGGAGGTGAATATGGCAAGTGTACATTGTAGCCACAAGAAAGTAAGCAATAAAATAAAAACAAGAGGTAACAAAAAAAGCCTCCCCTGAAAGGGGAGGGGGGGCTGTGAAAAAAACAAAATGTGCTTTTTCACAGCCCTTTGTAGTAAAATATATAAACATTATCGCCGTCGGCAGACTTTAAATCCGCAGTTCACAACTTTTGGCATAGCCAAAAGC
>JAFSVK010000170.1 GCA_017444985.1 Bacillota bacterium | reverse complement strand
GAAAATCGTCTTCTTGTGATGCAATTTTTTCTTGAAATTATAATTCTTATTCTACCTCATCATTTTTTTGATAATAATTGATTATAAAAATGTAGCTAAAGGATTTCTTTATTTCCTTAACTTAATGACATTGGGTTCCCTTAAGTAAAGACTTTATTATTATTTCATAAATAAACTATAATGTCAAGTTTTAAGTGTTGAAGATACAAAAATATTAATGAAGTGGTTCCTCAAACAATATATTTATTGTTCATCGTCAAACTTATCCCACTCCGCTTCTTTGTTCTGCGTATCTTTCAACAATATCTCTCTGTAGATATTATATCTTCCCTTTTGATCGGAGGCTTCTTTTTTGCATATTGATTTATAAGGACAATCAAAATTATTGCTTAAATTTGAGGGTGAACAGGCTGTACCGTTCTTATCCTTATAGGGGTCGGCTTTTATTTCACCGCTACTGATACTTTGGGCAATATTTTTTGCTTTTTTCTTTGCATAATCCAATAATTTAAAAAATTGCTCTTCATCTGCCTTTTGCGGTGCTTTGATCGCCCTATTTGAAGAAAGCTTTATTTTATTGTCTTTGGAGTATTGAGTGTCCTCATCAAGGGCTTTTATAATATTCTCATTTTCAAGTATAAGTCCCGTTTGCTTGTAGCTTTTTATACGCTCTTCCTCGTTTTCGCTGTCTTCCTCTTGCACCTTTCTTGATAGATCGAAGTAAAATATGCAACCCGGCATCAGCTTATCCTCGGAGTTATAACCTATATCCTCTTTATTTTCCAAAATTGCATCCATATAAAGTGGCATTTGCAACTGGGAGCCGTAGTAAAGGGAAGTTGGCGAAAAGTTTTTGGCACTGCTTTTAAAATCGGTTATTTTTATATAATCCGTATCATCATTTACACATTTATAGACCTCAAGTTTATCGATTTTACCCGTTAACTTGAATGTTTTTGAGTCAAGGACTAAGGAGATGGTGCGCATATCACTTTCTTTATCCTCACCAAATGACATTTCGTATCCCAAGGGCTTGAAATTTCCGAAAGAAGCTTGATTTGAAAGAGCATATACACTCTCGCTCAATGTGTTTTTTATTCTTTCGAAGATGACATTGCCGTTTGCGGAGGAAAAGGAAATATTTTTTTTCAGATCTTTTTTTATATTGTCTGCGCATTTACCCACAAGCTCGTCTATATTAACATTATCTTGTATGAGTTTTCCCCAATCATTATTAAAATTTTCTTTTATGTTTTTTGATAATTCCTCCAATGTATAGTGCATAATATTGCCTATATCTATTGATGTTAAACTTATGTTTGGCCTGTCTTTTAATTTTAAAATATATTTTGTATAAAAATAAAAGGGACATTTGGCATAGGATTCAAGCTGAGATACACTTGTGGTATAGCCGTCTTTAAAAATTTCATCCGCTATTTGTTTTGCAAGCTTATACTCTGTGTTTCTTATAGCATTTTCCCATATTATTCCTCTTTTGTTTGTGTTTTCCAAAACATAGGAATATATGCCTTCATAGAATTCATTTAATTTATTGTTTTGAGCTATGTTTTCGGTCAACTTATCATATAAAGGCAGCAGAGATGTAATATCCTCCACAGAATTTATATCATCGTTATATGAAAGCTCCGTTAAATTTTTAAATATATCCTTTAAAGTATATACCGTAGATGAGACTATATTTTTTTCACCTTTTTCATTTTTTTCGCAGTAGGTCAAATAGAGTTTCTCCGAGGGTAGAGTCATCATTCTGAACAGGGCATAATTGTTTTGAATGATATACTTTGATGTATCCCCCGCAAGTTCCAATTTATTTGCAAATGCCAATCTATCCTTATCCTCTATTACGCTGTCAAAAGATACTTTAGGCGGAATATTTCCTTCATTCAAACCTAAAATAAAAAGAGCTTTTAAAGAGCCTGTTCTTGTTCTTGACAAGTCTCCAACCGTTACTCTGTTATATTTTGAAGGTATTTTTCCTACCGTGGAAGAATCAAATCCAGCTTTAAGCATGGCATAAAATTCTCCCGCATCTGCAATCGTTTCTCCTTCTATTTCGCAAAGCTTCTCAAATATTTCCGTAATAATATCCCATATCTGTCCTAAAAATTGTCTTTCTTCTTCACTTTGAGTATTTTGATTTGCCTTTTCCATTTCTTTTGGTATTCTGCAATACTCAAGTACTTCAAAAAGTTTTGAACATATATGCTTAACCTTGTGTTTTCTGCCTGTTTTAAACAGCTCTATCAATGGCTCTAATGTTCTTCTCACACAGGTAAGTGCATAGTTTATATTATTTGCATCAAACCTATAGTAAGTATTTTCATCCATTTTAAAGTCGTTTAAAAGCTTGTAAGAACCCAATCCGGTAGCTTTTATAAAATAGTCAAGCTCCCATATTTTCTTTTCTCTTTCTTTTGTTTTAAATTTAATATACCCTGTTTTTAAAAGGGAGGATATGGCTTCACCGCTGAATGGAAAGGCAAATATCTCAGCTATAGACATTATGAAAACGGACAAGGAATAAGATGTAATGCTTTCCCTTTCATCAAGGAAATAGGGAATATTATACCTGTCCATAAGAACCGTGAGAGGGGCGTTATAATCGCTTCCACTTGTAATTACGGCTATATCATCGTAGGAATAGCCTTTTTCTATAATTAGCTTTCTTATTTGTCTGCAGGTGAACTCTATCTCCCCATACAGTTCTTCTGCAGCTACAAGTAAAATAGCATCGGTTTCTTTTTTATATGGGGTAAAGTTCACATTGAGATAATTTTCGGTAAGATGTTTTAGTTCCGGAGTGTCTTTGTGGCGTATATTTTCTTCCAAATATATAATTTTTTTTACATCTATGCCTTCATTTACAGTATTTTTTAATATTTTGTTTGCCGAATTTTTAATATCAAGATAGGGATCGAAATTGTTCTTGACAGTAAGATCTTTTCCTTGTAAATTAACGGTTATATATACCATTTCCGCATATTTGACCATACTTGATATTGCCGATATTTCTTGTGGAGTAAAGCTTATAAAACCATCTATCCAAACCTGTGTATCTTTTAAATAGTCACTTGTTTTTATAATATCGCAAAAAACATCCAAAATACCGTCTGTAGATATAAATTCTTTTTTTAAAAAATCCGTATATTCGTTGTACAAGTATACTATATCGTTGTATTTTTTTATCAGTACACTTTTCTCCGTGCTTTGTGCCGCTTCTAAGAGTGTATTTGGATCTATACTGTAGTTTAGCAGTTCCGTAAAAGCTTTTCCAATCTTGTCACAAAAGCCTTTTTTATTATAGGAGGATGAATAGAATTCTAACTTGTTTTTCCTGTGAGCGTTATAAATTATCTTTCTCACAAGCATGGCTTTTCCTACATCTCCCAAAATTTTATCCTTGCTGCAACCTTCTTTTCTTATTACTTTTTTGGCAAGTGAAGTAAAGCTGGTTACATCCGTATGTAAAAGTGTATGGCCTTTTTGTCTGCCCATAAACTTATCGGCTGTAATAAAGGTCGCTTGTTCGGGAGTTATAAATATACTTTTTTTACCCTCGTTATCTCTTTTTAAAGCCTCTGTTATGCAATATTCTGTTTTTCCCGAGCCGGTGATACCTATTATATATTGTAAACTCATATTACACTCATTCCGTAAAAACTTTTAAACCATTATACTATATCGATATTGTTTTTTCAACCTATAAAAAACTCCGATAAAGTACGATTAAATCGCACACTATCGGAGTTCTGCTTTTATTTATTCGTTATCGTTTTTCTTACGCCAGCCTTCTTTATTTTCTTGTCTGTTTCTTGCTATTGCAAGACTGTCCTCGGGAACATTTTGTGTTATTGTAGAGCCCGCTGCGGTATATGCTCTTGCTTCTATTTCAACGGGTGCCACAAGATTGGTATTACATCCTATAAAAGCACCGTCTCCTATCTTACAACGATTTTTGGTCTTACCGTCATAATTTACAGTAACGGTACCACAACCGAAGTTTACACACTTACCAACATCGGAGTCACCTATGTATGTAAGGTGGCTGACCTTTGTTCCGTCGTCGATATTGGAGTTTTTGACCTCAACAAAGTCTCCTATCTTAACGTGTTCTCCTATTTTGGAATCGGGACGAAGATATGCAAAAGGACCTACAGAGGAATATCCCTTTATTTCCGCTCTGTCTAATACACTGTTAAGTATTGTAACGCAGTCATCTATCTTAGATGATGTTATCTTGGTATTTGGACCTATAATACAGCTTTTTCCTATTTGGGTATTGCCCTCTATCATACAGCCGGGATAAATTATAGTATCACGCTCTATTTTAACATCGCTTCCTATGTATGTTGAAGCGGGGTCAGTAATCGTAACGCCATCAAGCATAAGACGGGTATTTATTCTGTCTCTCATGACCGCTATAGCATTTGAAAGCTGTAATTTGTTGTTTATACCCATAAATTCATTTGGATCCATGCTCATATATGCGGAAACATTTTTTCCCGAATTGGCTATTATTTCCACGGTATCTGTAAGATAATATTCATTTTGTGCATTGTTATTTTGAAGTTTACTTAAAGCTTCGCACAAAGCCTCGGCTTTAAAAATATAAACTCCGGTGTTTACTTCCTTTATTTTCTTTTCTTCCGCATTGGCATCCTTTTCTTCCACTATCTTTGAAAAAGAACCGTTTTTTTGATCTATAACTATTCTGCCGTATCCCGTAGGGTCTTCCACACACATGGACATAACCGTTACGGCATTTCCTTCTTTTTCGTGATAGTCCATAAATACTTTGAGGGTCTCTGCCTTTATAAGGGGAGTATCTCCGCAAAGCACAAGAATATTCCCGCTATTTATGAAATCACCTGTTTGCATAAGGGCATGGCCTGTGCCAAGCTGTTCTTTTTGAAGAGCGAAGCTTACATCATCACATCTGTCTTTGATAATGGATTTTACCATTGCGGATTGATGTCCAACAACTACACAAACTTCTTTTGCGCCAACTTCTTTACTTACACCTATAACATATTCTACCATAGGTTTGTCCAAAATTTTGTGAAGGACCTTCGGAACATCGGATTTCATTCTTGTGCCCTGTCCTGCCGCAAGAATTACAACTTTTAAATCATTCATAATCTATACCTCTTTACATAAAAATTTATAACTAATAAAGTATCGGCTACCGATAGTATTATCAAAGCAATAATAATAAAAACCAAGTGGTTTGAAGTGTACGCACTCCAAAAATCAAGCCTTAAAACATAATGCATAGCAGTTCTTAAACCGCAAAAAATACAGCTTTTACCATGCTTACAAGCTGAATCGAAGCTGCTTTTGTAAAGCATTGCCATAAAAGCTATACCGTATAAAATATAAAAGTAAATTCTGATAGCACCTGTTTTAAAATATATTTTTTTAATCGGGTTCATTTGCGGTATCCAAAAATTGATCTATAAAACAAAATATTCCACCGGATATTTGCGATATAGGTAAAACTATAAGTATCCATGCCACGGGGCAAAACATGGTTTGCTTGTCAACACCCGAAAGAAATCTTAAAGAAACAATACCAAGAGTTATTATAAACAAGGAAAACAGTAGCTTATCCGCCCTTCCCGAACAAACAACAACAAGTACCGAAAAAAGAAGTGTACTTGCCGAGAAAGCTAACATTCGTAAAAAATCGGGGTTTAAAAATATGGATGTAAAGTTTACTTTAACAAGCTCTTCGGCATCGGAACTTCCTCCTGCCGTATAAAACAAAAGTGTAAACACCGCCGCAAAAAAGAAAGCCGAAACTCCCGCTACAATTGCTCCGAATTTGGTAAGTCTGTACTGTTTTTCCGCAGGTTCAAATTCACAACCGCATTTTGGACAAATATATTCGTCGTATACAAGTATTTCCCTACCGCAACCCGGACAAATAACATCTATAGGTTCTGCATCTTTAGGCATGGCCTCTTTGAGAAGAGCCTTCATAATATCTTTATTATTTCGGGTTTTTTCAATAATTTCGTCTTCTTCTATAAGAAAGGAGTTTTTTTCTTTTTTCTTTTTTGATGAAGCCAACTTTTTTCACCTACCAATGCTATGGGCACCTCTAAAAAGTCATAAATTGTAAAATTGGCTATCTTGCAAAGGTTAGTCTTCAATGTCTCTTACCAATGCTTTACATTGGCTTCGAGCCATTTCCCAGTCCTCGAACAAGCTATCTCAATTTTACTTCAATAGCACTTTTTAGAGGTACCCTTATATTATACACATACATTATACTATAATATATAAATTAAAACAACACCCCAATCATATCAATAATATTTCTTTTTTATAACAATATAATATAGGGTGTGACTTTCCACACCCCATATTTATTACATGCATTATTTGTTTTTTCTTATAAATAAAGGATACAGTGCTATTGCAAATATCAACATAAGAGTGTAGGAAATAAATGTTCCCCAGTGAGCTCCAAACCAAGCTTGTAATGTGGCGGGAGAGACAAAGGTTATCCAACTGTACATAATACCTACACCAACGCCTGCAAGAAGGGGAAGATTTTTAGAATTTTTAGGGATTTCGTATTTTACAAAGTGCCTTTCTATGTGGCTTCCTGCGAGGAAACCCGTAAGACCACCCAGAGCCTTAAAACTGTCATTCATCATCTTTTGGGGATCTACCAGAAGTTTGCCATCTACATAGTCCATAGGATAAGGTTTTATTTGTATGTATATTAGTGCCGCAACCACGACCGTAAGACCAACCACGGTTAATATATCGCAAAGTTTCGGATCATCTTTTAAACGATTTTGAAGCAGTCCCGCTACAAACATAACGAAACTTGCTTCTATAAGGGCAACCAAAACATCTTGCGGTGTATGGACCCCCAGAAAATTTCTTGAAAAGCCTGTAAGCAGTATCATTACAATACAAAGTATAAAAAGTCCTTTACGCTTTTTTCTCTGCCACACTGCTGTTGTACCATACATAGACGTAGCATTCAGAGTATGTCCGCTTGGGAAGGAGTACCCTGTTGCAGCTACTTTGGAATCTCCTGCAGGCTCTATTCTGGAATCTCTTATCCAAGGTCTGTAAGCACAGGCGGTAAGTTTCATGACACCGTTTACGACCTCTCCCGACCAAAGTGTACCCATAAATCTGTACCCCCAACTCTTATCCACAGCCCAGAAAATAAGATACGGAAGTATAGGCATAATATCAACGGCTATTTTTGATATAGCATTGAAGATCTCATTAAAGAAGCCTCCTGTTGCCATCCTCATCTCCTGTAGAAAAAGCAGATACTCAATATCAATATGCATATTCATCATCCTTTCTATTGTATTTATTATTTATATATTATAACAATATTGCTGATATTTCAATATATTTTTTTTAAATAAGCAAAAAATAAGCCCTCCAAACAAATTCTGCTAGCGAATATAGTTTGGAGGGCTTTTATGGGTATGTGTCAATCTCTGTAGTCTATATCGACATCCAATACTTTTAATGTATGAAAATCAATATCAAACTCGTATTCCTTATCTCCGCTTACGAACTCAATTTCCCATATTTTGTGTCCGTGTTCTATGTCTTCTTTAGCTTTTGTGAAAAATACGTTATCGGCTTTTAAGCCTACTTTGTTAAGGGCTATTATCTTTGCTTCTTCAACGGTAGTGTGTTCCTTTGCAAATACCGTAGCTCCCATGTTTAAAATAAATGTTGTTATTACTAATGTACATATTATCTTTTTCATAATTACTCACTCCTTTTTTTATAATTTTGTTTCTTTGCTTTTCTTTAAGTGTATTATAGTAGCATAACAGTCACAAAACCGTCACAAAATATATTTTTGCATTTTCAAATAAAAACTATTGAAAAAAGAATAAAAATATGATATAAATATATTAAAGGATTCTTCTTATATCGTAAATTGAATATTATTTATGTGAAGTGAAATAATGTTTTTTTAAAAAAGATTTTGAAGGAGTTACGCTATGAATAAAAACAACGATAATACTCCGATTAACTACGAAAATAAAAAATTATCTCAAGAAGCTTTAAATTACTTATCGCTTAACAGGAAAGTGCCTATAATATGGTATTTTATACTGATCATACTCTATGTTATTACTTCATTTTTCGTTAAGATAGTTGCAGGCGGTGAAAATATAACCGTTACCTTAGGTGAGGCTTCTATACCTCTTTCCACCTTTGCGGGAGTATTGACCTCACTTGCAAACCTTTGCCTTATCATTATTGTAAGCTTTTATGGACGCTTGGGTTTTATAACGTCACTCATAGCACTTATAATGCAGATCATATCCTTAAGCTTTGGTATAATATTCGGAAAAAATCTTACAAGTTTGCCCGGACTTTTTATAACGGTTTTTACTCTTATATCTGTTATTCTTCTGTATATAAATAACGAAAATATAGCAAAATTCAGGGCTAAGATCGATGAACAAGCGGTAACGGATCGACTTACGGGGATCCCGAATATGTTTGCTTGCTCACAGCTTTTTAATGATTTTAATAATAGGCTCGAAAAATATGCCATAGTATCCATAGATATCAATAACTTCAAAAGTATAAACAATACAATGGGCTTTGAGATAGGGAATAAAATACTTATAGAAATATCAAAGCGTTGGCAAAAAACAGCTGAAACTTTGACCCATAATTTTATTGCAAGGGTGAGCGGTGATGAGTTTTGCCTTGTTATATGGAATTTTAAAACAGAGGATGATGTGCTCGAAACCATAAAAAAATATGAGCAAGCTGTAAGTGAATGTATTGTTATAGACGGATATGATTTTTACATAACAGCAAGTTACGGATACGCTTTTTACCCGAGCGATTCGGAAGTTACCGATACGGTGTTTACCTACTCCAATGCCGCTATGACAGAGGTAAAGCGTATAAATAGCAGTAATCACATTTTAAGATTTAAAACAGATTTTCTTAAAACAGAGCATATTCTTGAAATTGAGCACAAGTTAAGAACTGCCATAGAAAATGATACAATATTTTTCAACTTGCAACCCGAATATGATACAGAACACAATTTACGGGGTTTTGAGGCTCTTGCTCGTATGCGAGACAGCGACAATAATATTATAAGTCCGGGAGAATTTATACCCGTTGCCGAAAAAGTGGGACTTATAGATAGAATAGATAGTATAATATTTCGTAAAGCCGCTATGTTTTTTGGAGAGATACTCAAAAAATATCACCTTGATATTACATTAAGTATAAATGTATCCGTAAGACATTTGATGAAAAACGACTTTTTGGATGAACTTCGCCAAATACTTAAGGAAAGCGGTGTACCCGAAAAAAATCTTGAGATTGAAATTACGGAATCTATAATGATAGATTCCGTTGAAAAGGCTCTGCAGGTTATAAATGAGATAGAAAATATGGGTATACAAATAGCTATAGATGACTTTGGTACAGGGTACTCCTCTCTCAGCTATTTAAATAAATTCCCTGCAAACCTGCTTAAAATCGATAAATCTTTTATAGATAAAATAAACACCAGCGAGTCTTCAAAGCAATATGTGGCTGCCATAATATCTATAGGGCATATTATGGGCTTTGATGTTATATCCGAGGGTGTGGAAGAACAAACTCAACTTGATACTTTAAAAGAAATTGGCTGTGATTATATTCAAGGCTTCCTTTGGGGGCGCCCCCTACCCTATGAACAGGCGGAGGAAGTGGTTAAGAATGAAGCCAAAAAACTTAATGAAACTTAAAATCCCCAAGGCAGTGCCTTGGGGATAAATTTTAGTTTTTTTAGTCTTCGTTTCCAAAGCCTTCTATTACACCCGATGAATACTGTAATACCAAAGAAGCATCCTTAGAATCTACAGTACCGTCTTTATTTACATCGCAAGCAGATAAAAATTCCTCAGAAGGGGTGTCTGTAGTAGCTGCAAATTGAAGTATTACACTTGCATCCTTTGCGTCTATGGTACCGTCGCCGTTGGCATCGCCTAAAACAGCTTTATCGTAAACCACCTGTACCTTTGTAACGTTTATACCCTTGTTTGTTGAATATATTACAAAGCTACCCGCATGATCAAGCTTAACAGTACCTCCCGAGGGTGCGGAGACACTACCGATATTTTCGGATGTATTTGCATCATCAACATTAAGTGTTCTTGTATCACTGCCTGTTGAATTTGCACTTATATACAGAGTACCGGGCTTTTCGGTGGTAACTCTTACAGCTCTGTATTCGGCATTTCCCGCTCCGCCAAGCTGTATACCCTTAGAAGAGTCTACACTTACGGTCTTGGAGCTGTTTGCGAGTATATCAAAAGCACCGTTTGTGCCTACACCCAAAATATTGGATGAAAATGTTCCCTTTGATAAATCGGAGGTCTCAAGTTTTAAGTCTACACTTGATACACCACCGCCACCTCCTGTGGCTTTATTGCCCTCCTCTTCCGTTGCTGTGGGGAGAGTTGCCGCATACGCCTGTCTATCACTGTCTCTGTTTTGTATAACGGTATTTCCGTCAACACCCGTAATACTTGAAGCTGCAGCGGAGGGGTTTGTATTAGATGCAACCGTACCGCCTATAGCAACTATTTTATCGGTATACGCCGAAAGAGCTTTAACAAGCTCAGGGTTGACATCATAGCTTTCATCATCAACGATATTGTTAAATGCAAATGTAAAGTCACCGTTTGCACATCTTCCCGCATTAGCCATAACGTAGGAAGGTACATTTTCGGGGGCTAAAATGTCTGTGGCAGATACACCAAGCTCCATAGTGGTGTCAAAGTTATTGTAGCTTGTAGCTCCCACAGCACATTTTAAGGTGTCGGGAAGCGTTTCCTCTCTGGTTTTTACAGTGTAGCCGTCTGCTTGATTGTCATAATTTTTAGTACCGTCTTTTTCTTCAGTGATACCTTCTATAAAGGTATAGGTACCTGCCATAATATTGTTGTAAAGCTTTGTTATACCGCCGTCTTCACCGCTAAAAGTACCGCCTCCCGCAAGGTCAGAGCCTTGAAGAGATATAAGGGAAGGATATTTTGTGTTTCTGAAGTAGTTTGCTTCTACAAAAGCGGAACCGCCCGAAGTCATTCCCACACCATATTTTGAAACACCGTCATAGAAGTTATTAAAAATATGAACGGAAGCTCTTCTTATACGGGGATGACGAGAGTCAGAGTGATCGAACCAGTTTCTTGCGTATGTAACATAGTAATCCTTGCTCTCATTTAAACCACAAAGATTTACCTTACCGAAATCCCAATAATGGTTATCTGCTACGGTTATGTGGGTAGATGCACCTTTAAGGTCTACAGAGCCGTCGCCCTTTGCTTGATCGGCATCGCTACCCTGCCCGCCGTAGAACACATCAAGATTATGTATCCAAATATTTTTTGACTCATCCTTAATGGTTACCGCATCTTCATCCTTAGTGGTCATATCTTTAAAACCTAGGTTTCTTATTTCGATATCTTTTGCCTCAACAAGGTTAAAGCCAAACTTTGCAACAGCATCCGAGCCTATACCCTCAAATGTTATATTACCTGCTCTCTTTATATCAAGCTGATTAAGTTTTTGTTCGCTGGCAGGTACTTCTACTTGACCTATAAATCTGAAAATAAACGGTCTTGTTTCATAACCCTTTTCCATGGCTTTTATAATTTCGCCAACACCTGTACAGGCGGTCGTTCCCCCTTTACTGTTGGTAACGATATCGCAAGTAACACTGTCTTTATTTTCATTTGTAATATAAAATATTAAAGCACCGCTTTCGGGAGTACCGTCATTATTATAGCCACCGCTTGCACTGCCGTTTGCAAAGGCAAAACCATCTCTCTTGTAGCTCTCAACCGTAAGAGTTTCCGTGTCTACGCTTGCTATTTGTGTTCCATCCGCATTTTCGGCAACTATCCTCATTTTGTAGTTTCCTGCGGAAAGACCTACGGCATCGGCTCTTATGTAGGTATCATACTGTCTTATAAGCTCATCATCAAGAAGGTTTTCCTTGCCGTCCGAGGATATTATATAAGCTTGATATCGAGCGGCACCTTCAACGGGAAGCCACTCGCAGTACATACTTTCCTTCCATGCTCCGACTCTTTCGGTAATGCCTGCCGCATAGACATTTGAAAACAGAACACCGCTTATACTCATTGTTAAAGCAAGAGCGGAGCCTATTATCTTTCTTATGGTTTTCTTCATTTTAAGACCTCCAATATATTCTTGTTTCAAGAATTATAGCACAAAAAAAATCTTTTTACAATACGAATTTTTATTTGTTTTTTATAAAAAATGCTCTATTTGATCTAAAATAAGGGCACTGTAAAATGTGCTTTCACAGTGCCCCTTTTGATATTTACATTTTTTTAACTTCTTCAAATTCTTTTACAATATTATCATCGGGTGCCTTTGTAGTAAGACTGACGATGACTATAACAATAAGTGAAAGTGCGAAGGCAGGTGCCAATTCATATAGATCCCATACACCGCCTATAGGTCTTACAAAATATTTCCATATAAATACCATTACACCGCCTGATATCATGCCCGCTACTGCTCCCGGAAGATTGGTACGCTTCCAGAAAAGCGACATTATGGTTATTGGTCCGAATACAGCGCCAAAGCCTGCCCATGCAAAGGAAACTATATTAAATATGGAACTGTTGGGATTCCATGCAATAATAACGGCAAATACAGCTACAACAACAAGTGTTGCTCTAGCAAAAAATACAGATGTTGTTTCTTTAAGTTTTACCTTAAATACATCTCTTACAATGTTTTCGGAGACCGCGGATGATGCTGCAATAAGCTGAGAGTCTGCGGTTGACATTGTGGAAGCGAGTATTCCCGCTATTATTATACCCGCAAGTAAAGCAAACAAAAGACCGTTTTGGGCTATATGATCTGCAAGCACTACTATAAGGGTCTCGGCTTTTGCCGTACTTGTAAGATCGGATTTATCAAGTAAACTTGTTAAAACATTTGAATTTGTCATAGCCCTACCTACAATACCGAGTATTGTTGCAATAGCTAAGGAGAGTACTACCCATACAGAGGCAACTCTTCTTGAAAGCTTTAACTTATCGGGCTTTTCGATTGCCATAAATCTCAGGAGTATGTGGGGCATACCAAAGTAACCGAGCCCCCAGCAGAACATTGTTATTTTTCTGAAAATACCGTAACTGTCAGCAGTATTTGTAACATTGTTCAGTGTATGATTTACACTTAAAAATCCGGGTAGATCTTTGGTACTTTCTACTACATCTCCCACACTGCCTACACAACTTATACCGTAAAAAACTACCATAAGAAGTGCCAAACTCATTACAATGGATTGTATAAAGTCTGTTGTGGAAGCAGCAAGGAAGCCACCTGTTGTGGTGTAACCTATAATGATCACAGCCGATATTATCATAGCAAGATTATAGTTTATACCGAAAAGCTGTGAAAAAAGTTTTCCGCAGGCTGCAAAGCCCGAGGCTGTATAGGGTATAAAGAAAACAATTATAGCAATTGCCCCTATAAGGAGGGTTATATTCTTATTGTCTCTAAATCTTTCTTTGTAATACTCAGGTAGTGTAATGGCATTTAATTTTGCCGTATAATTTCTAAGCCTTTTTGCCACAAAAAGCCAGTTTAAATATGTTCCTACTATAAGACCGAAGGCAGTCCAACCCGCATCTGCTATACCCGAAAAATAGGCAAGACCCGGTATACCCATAAGGAGGTAGGAACTCATATCCGAAGCTTCGGCACTCATGGCTGTTACCAAAGGGCCAAGCTTTCTGCCGCCTAAGTAAAAATCACTTACATTATTTGTTTTACGAGAGGCAAAAAAACCTACCGCAAGCATACTTATAAGGTAAACGACTATCGATATTATGATACCTATTTGTGCTGTACTCATAATAACCTCCTATGCTCATTCGTTGCCAATATCGTAATTTTCGTCTTGATCAATATCTTCGGAGTCTTCACTTGCAATTGCTTCTTCTCTTATTTTATCCACACTTACAAGCTTAACACCCTCATCCATATTAACGAGTTTAACACCCGAGGCTACTCTTCCGGAGGTCGTTCTGATATCACGGACCTTTATTCTTATAACGATACCCTCATCTGTTATCATTATAAGTTCTTCTCCGTCTTTAACCATGCTTATACTTACGATCTTACCTGTTTTTTCTGTTATGGCATAAGATCTTAAACCTATTCCGCCTCTGTGTTGAAGTTTAAAGTTATCGATACCCGTACACTTTCCGTATCCGTTTTCCGTGACGGTAAGAACTTTGTATTCAGGGTCTGCCAAGGCGGCACCTATAATATAATCGCCTTCTTTTAAGGCTATTGCCTTTACACCGTAGGATGTTCTTGACATACCTCTTACTTCTTCTTCTTTAAATCTTATTGCCATACCGTTTCTTGTAGCAATAAAGAGCTGATCGTCTCCCGTAGTTTTTATAACCGTTACAAGAGAGTCGTCGTTCATAAGATTTATAGCCTTTATACCTGTTTTTCTTATGTTTTCAAAGAAGCGAAGACTTGATCTTTTTATAATACCCTGTTCTGTGACCATGGTAAGGTATTGTCCTTCTCCAAAGTGTTTAACAGGCACACAGGCACTTATCTTTTCCTCGGGTTCAAGGGGAAGAAGATTTACAATGGGAGTTCCTTTGGCATTCCTTCCGGCCTCGGGTATTTCCCAAGTTTTCATTCTGTAAACCTTTCCCTTTGTTGTAAAGAAGAGGATATAACTGTGGTTAGAACTTATAAGAAGGTTGCGGGCAAAGTCTTCTTCTCTTGTTTGAAGGCCTTTAATGCCCTTCCCGCCTCTGTTTTGGCTCTTGTAAGTATCAAGACTTATTCTCTTCACATAATTGAGGTTTGTAATGGTTACGGCACTTAAGTAATCGTCTATAAGATCTTCCATATCTATCTCACCCATATTGGGAAGGATCTTTGTTCTTCTTTCGTCGCCGTATTTATCCCTTATTTCTATAAGTTCCGTTTTAATAACACTTATAAGTTTGTTCTTGTCTGCAAGTATTTCTGACCATTCTTTTATATTCGCTTCAAGTTCGGCTCTTTCGTCTTCAAGCTTTTCTCTTTCCAAACCTACAAGGGCTCTTATTCTCATTTCTATAATGGAGTTTGCCTGTATCTCCGTTAAAGAAAATCTTTCTTGCAATCTTTCCCTTGCCTCGGCTGTTGTCTTTGAACTTCTTACGATGGTTATGACCTCATCGATGTTATCAAGAGCAATTAAAAGTCCCTCAACAATGTGCATTCTTGCCTCGGCCTTTTTCTTGTCGAACTGTGTACGCCTTGTAACCACGTTTTCCTGGTGGTCCATATAGCAGGAAAGCATTTCTTTTATATTAAGGGTCTTGGGTACTCCGTTTACGATAGCAAGGAAGTTTACCGAATAGGACTCTTCAAGCTGAGAGTATTTAAAGAGCTTATTCATAACCACTTCGGCACTTGCTTCTTTTTTGCAATCTATTATTATATTTATTCCGTTTCTGTCGGAATGGTCGTGTATATCGGATACGCCTTCTATTTTCTTCTCTTTTACAAGTTCGGCTATACCGCTTATCATACGAGATTTATTAACATTAAAAGGTATTTCGGTAACAACTATACTTTCTTTACCGCTGGGTGCCGTTCTTACTTCACATGCAGAACGAACACGGAGTTTTCCCCTGCCCGTTCTGTATGCCGCTTCCATACCGCTTCTGCCTATAATGCTGGCACCCGTAGGGAAATCGGGACCTTTTATGATTTGAAGTATTTCGTCTATTTCCGTATCTCTGTTTTCCTCTATTCTGTTGTCTATCATCTTAATAAGGGCATTTATGACCTCTTTAAGATTATGAGGAGGAATATTTGTAGCCATACCTACGGCTATACCCGTAGAGCCGTTTACCAAAAGATTGGGAAATCTGCAAGGCAGTACCGTGGGTTCCTTATACTCTCCGTCGTAGTTATCTATGTAGTCTACAGTATCTTTTTCGATATCCGCAAGCAAAGGCAGAGATATCTTTGCCATTTTTGCTTCTGTATATCTTGATGCAGCCGCTTGGTATCCGTCTATGGAACCGAAGTTACCGTGACCGTCTACCAAGGGATACCTTAAGGAAAAGTCTTGAGCAAGTCTAACCAAAGCATCGTATATGGAGGCATCACCGTGGGGGTGATATTTACCCATGGTATCACCTACGATACGGGCTGATTTTTTGTAACCGCCTCCGGGTAGAAGCTTAAGTTCGTGCATATCGTACATTATTCTTCTGTGTACGGGTTTAAGGCCATCTCTTACATCGGGTATTGCTCTTGAAACAATAACACTCATGGCGTAATCGATGTAAAAGCTTTTCATTTTGCCGGAAAGATCGGCATCTATAATTTGATCGTAATTTTTATTTTCGTCCATTTAAAGTGTCCTCTTATATATCAAGATTGGTAACATACTGGGCATTTTCTTGTATAAACTGTCTTCTGGGCTCAACATTGTCTCCCATAAGGGTATCGAATATGGCATCGCAGATCCTTACATCGTCAAGTTCAACTCGCACAAGTACTCTGTTTGAGGGATCCATTGTGGTTTCCCAAAGCTGATCCGCATCCATTTCACCTAAACCTTTGTATCTCTGTATGGGTTTAAGCCCATTTGAGCCTATTTCTTTTATTATGGAATCTCTCTCTTCGTCGGAATATGCATAGTATGCCTTGTTGCCCTTCTCAAGCTTATAAAGAGGCGGTTGAGCCAAGTAAACATAGCCTTGTTCTATAAGTTCGGGCATAAAGCGGAATATAAAGGTCAAAAGCAAGGTGGAGATGTGAGCACCGTCGACATCGGCATCTGTCATAAGTATGATCTTATGGTATCTGAGTTTTGAAATATCAAAATCTTCATGTATACCTGTACCAAAGGCAGTTATCATTGAACGTATCTCTTCATTTCCCAAAACTCTGTCAATTCTTGCTTTTTCCACATTGAGTATTTTTCCTCGCAAAGGAAGTATAGCTTGTATTTTGGGATCTCTTGCGTTTACGGCGGAGCCTCCCGCAGAATTACCCTCTACGATGTATATTTCGCAGTTTTTAGGGTCTTTTTCGGAGCAGTCCGTAAGCTTTCCGGGAAGTCTGTTGCTCGTATCAAGAGGTGACTTTCTTACGGTCTCCTTAGCTTTTCTTGCAGCTTCTCTTGCTCTTGCCGAATTTAAAGATTTTTCCAATATGACCTTTGCACAAGCGGGATTTTCTTCAAGAAAATATTTAAGCTTTTCGGAAAAAACGGAGGATACAGCGGACATGGCCTCACTTGTACCGAGCTTGCCCTTTGTCTGACCTTCAAACTGAGGGTCTTCTATCTTTACGGAGATCACCGTTGTCATACCCTCTCTTATATCCTCACCCATAAGGTTTTTGTCTTTTTCTTTTATAAAACCGAATTTTCTTCCGTAGTCGTTTATGGTTTTTGTGAGTGCTGTTCTAAAGCCCGATACGTGTGTACCTCCGTCTACCGTATGTATATTGTTTACATAGGAGTACATCATTTCGTTATAGGTATCGTTATGTTGGAAGGAAACCTCCACCATAACACCGTCGCTTTCACCCTCACAATAGAAAATATCATCGTATAGAGGCTTTTTGTTATTGTTTAAAAAGCTTACAAACTCTTTTATACCGCCGTTGTAGTGGTATACAAATTCATTGTCTTCTTTTAATCTTTTATCGACAAGTCGTATTTTTAATCCCTTTGTTAAAAATGCCGTTTCTCTTAAATGTTCTTTTAAAGTATCAAGATCGAATACGGTCTCTTCAAATATATTTCCATCGGGCTTAAAAGATACGGTGGTTCCCGTTCTGTTTTCGTCACACTGACCTACCACGGTAAGTTTATCAAGCACATCACCTCTTGAGTAGTTCTGCTCATATATTTTTCCTTCGTGGTATATGGTAACTTTAAGCCACTGGCTCAAGGCATTGACAACAGAGGCACCCACACCGTGAAGACCGCCGGATACCTTGTATCCGCCACCGCCAAACTTACCACCTGCGTGCAATACCGTAAATACTACCTCAACAGCGGGTATACCTTTTTGAGGGTGTATTCCCACGGGTATACCTCTTCCGTCATCGGCAACGGTTATAGTATTATCCTCGTTTATAAATACATCTATATTCTTACAGTAGCCTGCAAGAGCCTCATCTACTGAATTATCAACTATTTCATACACGCAATGATGCAAACCTCTTGCAGATGTGGAGCCGATATACATACCGGGGCGCTTTCTTACAGCTTCAAGTCCCTCAAGTATTTGTATTTGGTTTTCGTTATATTCATTTCCTTTACCGGCAGACATATATTTTCCTCCGAAATTTCAACTTTTTAAACAACTTCTTACTCAATACATTATACCACAAAAAAGGAATAATTTAAAGCTTTTTTTGCGAAATTCTTAAAATTTCCTATCTGTAAGCGTTTATATTTTTATAATCCGTACCCTACTACTTAAAACAGCAAAAAAATTTACAAGGGGCATATTTTTATGATTTTAATAATTTTCCGTCTTCCATGGTCAAAATACTTTCACACATTTCGAGAGTCTTTTGTCTATGGGATATAAATATACAAGTTTTGTTTTTTAGCTTTTTAAGGTTTTCAATAAGCTTAACTTCGTTTTCTTCATCAAGGGCGGAGGTAGCCTCATCAAGTAAAAGTATGGGAGCATCCGTAAGTATGGCTCTTGCTATTGCAAGGCGCTGAGTTTGCCCTTCGCTTAAGCCTAATCCTCTTTCGCCTATAATAGTATTTTCTTTTTCGGGTAAACTTTGTATAAAATCCCAAAGCATGGAAAGTTTGGCTGCCTTTACTATCTCTTCATCCGAGGCGGAGGGATTGCAAAAAGCTATGTTTTCTTTCAAAGTACCGGATAGTATCATATTGCCCTGGGGGACATAAGCAAACAGCCCTCTGTGACCTGCATCTATGGTTACATCCTTATTCTTACACTTAAAGTATACACTTCCCTTATTGGGTTCAATAAGGTTTAAAAGTAGTTTCATGACAGTAGACTTACCTATACCCGATCTACCCGAAATGGCTACAAACTCTCCTTTTTTTATTACAGCCGAGGCATTTTTAAGCACACTCTCATCTTTATATGAAAAGGAAACTTTGTCTATGACTATGCTTTCAATATCCTTATAGAAGGCAGCTTCCGATGATCCCTCTCTTGTTTCATCCTGCAGTACTTCAAGGTCCATAAGTCTTTCCGCAGAGGCTACCATAGAATAAAATTTAGGCACAAGGCCGCTTATATTTGCCATGGGAGCTTTTATTTGTTCTATGATCTGCAAAAATGCCGTTAAGGTACCGAAGGTTATAACTCCCTTACCTATGCTGAATGCACCCCATATAAGAGCTGCATAGTAGCTTCCCGTAAAGAGAACATACACTCCCGTGTTAGCCACATTACTTACAGTCTGTTTCTTATACATTATTTTAAGGGCTTTATTTTGCCTCTCGCTAAGTCGTTTTCGGATATTTTCATCATTGGCGAAGGATTTTATAACTATTATATTTTCAAAGCATTCCTGTAAAAAACTTCTTACCTCACCGTTAGCCGATTGGAGATTTTTGTGTAGGTATTTAAAGTGTTTGCTGTATATTTTTGCACATACGAATACAAAAAGTCCTACGCCTACGGCTATTGCGGTAAACTTGGCATCTATGGAAAAAAGTACAATAAGTCCCGCTATAAGCCTTGTAAGAAGCGCAATGGCTGTAGGAAGTATGTCCACAACACCGTTAACAACAATATCAACATCGGAGGTGAGTCTGTTTATGATCTCTCCCGAGTGAAATTTATTTACAGCTGTCCATTTTTTTTGTAAAAGTTTCGAAAAAACACCTTGTTTTATGGCAATGTCTGTCTTACCCACGGTGCGTATAACTATATTTGCATATATAACATTCAAAAAGGCTTGCATTCCTATAATGAAAAATATAATGCCGATGTGTAAGAATATATTGCCACCATCGTCCCCCGTAGCAATATCAAGCACTTTTTTTGATACAACGGCAAGCCATATAAAACCAAAGGCTATAAGACCTGTTATTACAGACAAAAAGGCCACCCTAAAGAGTTGGCCTTTTGTATATTTAAATATCCATTTCAGTGCATTTTTTCTTTTAAGAGTTTTCATTTATTTTCCCTGTATAAGGTCTCGGTATATGCAAGAACCAAGGGAGCAACACCCTTTGCATCGTTTGATACCACAGGTTCACTCATATAATACTCGTATGTACCGTCTCTTCTTGTTTTGTTACTGGGACCTAAGCCTGCCACAAGACAGATGCCGTCAAGCTGAAGCTGACCGTCTTTCTCGGAGAGATACTTATCACAAATGCCGTTAAAAGCTTTAAGTCCGTAGTTGAAATAGCTCTCTTCAAGTATTCCCATTCTTACACTCTTCATTATAGAGTATGCGAATATGGCACTTCCGCTTGTTTCAAGGTAGTTGCCCTTCTCACCTATTTTATCTACTACTTGATACCACATACCGCTTTCATCTTGGAATTTAAGCATGGAATCTATAAGCTGTTTATAAACATCTTTTAGAGTTTGTTTTTCTTCTTCCATGGAAGAAGGCATAACTTCTATAGTATCAATAAGAGCCATGGAGTACCAGCCTAAAGCACGAAGCCAGAAATTCTTTGAAAGTCCTGTTTCTTTATCTGCCCAGAATATTTTCTTTGTGGAATCGTAGCCGTGATAATAAAGACCTGTTTTTTCATCTCTCATGATACGGTATACATTCATGAACTGGTTGTAGCTGTCTTTACAGTTTTTGCAGTTGTTGTATTCCACCTCATATTGCATATAGAAAGGCTGTCCCATATACATACCGTCAAGCCATACCTGATAAGGATATATGAGTTTATGCCAGAAATTTCCTTCTGCAGTTCTGGGCTGAAGGCTGACCTGTGAATATATGGTATCTATAGCCTTGCGGTATTTCTCTTTTCCCGTAAGCTTGTAAAGTTCAAAAAGAGTTTTTCCCGCATTTACATTGTCTATATTGTATTCCAAAGGGTCGTAAGAATCTATGGAACCGTCATCTTTTACAAAATAGTCTATAAAAGAGTCGGCAAATTCAAAATACTTCTTTTCTCCCGTGATAGTATATATATCAAGTAAAGCCTTTATCATACAGCCGTCAATATAGTTCCAGGTTGAAGGTTTTCCGCTTTTTATTTTTTCTATATTCCATATAGGTGCTTGGGGTGTGCTGTTTTCAAGCAACTGATCGATATATTTATCAAGTAATTTATTCATAATTGCCTCCCGTAATGGTTTTTCTTGATTATACCCTATTTTTCAGCATTTTGCAAGTATATTCCAAACAAAAAACTGCGTATTTGTTTTTATACGCAGTTTTTTTGTTTACTCTATTTTCAATTGATAATCCATATCGTTTTTCTTTTTATCTTCATCTGTTATGAAGTGTCCCGTGGCAGGTATTTTTTCGCTTCTGTAATAGTCTATATCCGAAAAGTCAAAGTCTCCTTTTTTTAGCATGGCAGATAAAACACTGCCCTTTTTAAGGGTATATACTTGTACACCGGAGGAGTTTTTGGTTTGCTTCAAGGGTATGAGGGAGGTGTTTAAAAGCATTGCTTTATCACTGTCTCTTACAAGCAAAATATCCTCATCATTTTCCAAATAGAGTATATTTACAATAGGTGATTTATTGCCGTAGGCATTTATAAGTTTTTTCCTTGCGGTCTTTGTTTCGTATGCCTTCATATCTATTTTTGAAATTTTACCGTTTTGGTAAGCAAAGAGCATATAACCGTTATAACCGTGATTTTCGGTCATATATATTATCTTTTCATCTTTATCGATACCTATGATATTGTTAAGATAATCTCCCAAGGAACTTGCCTTACACTCTGCCAGCTCATAAAGTTTTACTTTATACACATTGCACTTGTCCGAAAACATAAGTATTTCACTTTTGTTTGTACTTTCAAGCTCCTGTATGATCTCATCGTCATCTTTAAGTTTATGCTCCGAGGCACTTCTTAAAGAAACAAGGGTAATCTTTTTGAAATAGTTTTCTTTTGTTAGGAAAAGCTTTACACCGTAATCGTCTATAAACTCTTCCGTATCTATCACTTGAACGTCGTCCTCGGAAATAATATCTGTTTTTCTGTCGATACCGTACTTTTTACTTACTCTTTTAAGATCCTCCACGATAATATTGTTTACAAGCTGCTTATCTTCAAGTATGAGAGTAAGCATATATATTTCCTCATTCAGATCCCTTATTTCATCGGTACGCTTTAAAATATAGTCCTTGTTAAGATTTCTGAGCTTTATTTCCGCTACATACTCTGCCTGTATCCTATCTATGCCGAAACCTTCCATAAGGTTAGGAACAACAAGGGCATCTTCGGGAGTATTTCTTACAATGCGTATTGCCTTGTCGATATCAAGTATTATTTTTGAAAGACCTTCAAGTAAGTGAAGTTTCTCCTTTTTCTTTTCTCTTTCAAAATAAGTTTTTCTCTCTATACATTCCTGTCTGAAGAGTATCCACTCATCCAATATCTCCGCAACGGACATACATCTGGGAGAACCGTTTACAAGAACGTTAAAATTACAGTTAAAGCTGTCACAAAGAGGTGTCATTTTGTAAAGCTTAGTCATAAGCTTATGGGGGTCTGCACTTCTCTTTATGTCTATGGCTATTTTAAGACCACCAAGGTCCGTTTCGTTTCTTATATCGTTTATTTCTTTTATTTTACCGCTTTTTACAAGAGATATAACTTTGTCGATAATAGATTCTATGGTAGATGTGTAGGGGATCTCGTATACTTCTATGATACTGCTCTTTTTATCATATCTGTATTTAGCTCGAACTTTAAAACTACCCCTACCCGTGGAATATATTTTTCTTAACTCATCGGCATTGTAAATGATCTCTCCCCCTGTGGAAAAATCGGGAGCTTTAAGATATTTGAGCAGATCCGTGTTTTTATTTTTAATGTACTGTATCGTAGCGTTACAAACCTCTTTTAAGTTAAAAGAACATATTGTACTTGCCATACTTACAGCTATACCCTGATTGGGGTTTGCAAGTATATTGGGAAAAGCTGTGGGAAAGAGCACGGGTTCTTTCATGGTGCCGTCATAATTATCCACCATATCTACCGTGTTTTTGTCTATATCCTTAAAAACTTCCTCACAAATCTTTTCAAGCCTTACCTCAGTATATCTTGAAGCGGCAAAAGCCATATTTTTGGAATATACTTTACCGAAATTTCCCTTTGAGTCTACAAGGGGAACAAGGAGAGCTTCGTTTCCTCTTGCGAGCCTTACCATAGTTTCATATATCGTGGCATCACCGTGAGGGTTAAGTTTCATGGTTTGTCCCACAACATTTGTAGACTTTGTTCTGTCTCCGTTCATAAGCCCCATTTTGTACATGGTGTACAACAGTTTTCTGTGAGAAGGCTTAAAACCGTCTATTCCGGGTATAGCTCTTGAAACGATGACACTCATGGCATAGGGCATATAGTTGTTTTCGATGGTATCGGTTATATTCTGTTCAATATATTTACTTTCCGTATTGGTTTGTTTCTTCATTTCAGCTAAGCTCCGTTAAATCTATATATCTGCTTCCGAAGTCTCTTATATGCTCTTTTCTTGCATCTATATTGTCCCCGAGAAGCATTTCAAAAACAGCTGCCGTTTTTTCCACATCTTCGGGCATAACACAAATAAGTCGCCTTGTTTCGGGATTCATGGTAGTTTGCCACATCATCTCGGGCTCGTTTTCTCCAAGTCCCTTGGATCTTTGTATTTTATACTTTTTATCCTTTACCTTTTTATCGAGGATATCCGCCTTCTCTTTTTCAGTAAAGGCAAAATAGGTGTTTTTACCGCAGTTTATTTCATACAAGGGTGACTCTGCTATAAATACTTTTTTCTTAAGTATAAGTGTGGGAACAAGTCTGTAGAGCATAGTCAATATAAGTGTTCTTATTTGGTACCCGTCTACATCTGCATCCGTACATATTATGATCTTGTTCCAACGCAGTTGTTCTATATCAAAACCGTTTAAGTCCTTGTTATGCTTTGTGTTTATTTCAACACCGCAACCCAACACTTTTAGAAGATCTACTATAATATCATTTTGGAATATTTTTTCGTAGGTAGCTTTAAGACAGTTAAGTATCTTACCTCTGACAGGCATAAGTCCTTGAAACTCGGAGTTGCGTCCCTGTATACAAGAGCCCATAGCCGAGTCGCCCTCTACGATATATAGCTCTCTTCTGTTAACGTCCTTTGAACGGCAGTTTACAAACTTTTCCACCCTGTTGGACATATCAAGGGTACCCGTAAGTTTTTTCTTTATATTTATTCTTGTTTTTTCCGCACTTTCACGGCTTCTTTTATTTACAAGCACTTGGGCCGCAATTCTATCTGCATCAGCCTTGTTTTCTATAAAGTATATCTCAAGCTGTTGCTTTAAAAAATCATTTATAGCCTCTTGTATAAATTTATTTGTAATGGATTTCTTGGTTTGGTTTTCGTAGCTTGTGATAGTGGAAAAGCTGTTTATTATAAGTACAAGACTGTCTTCCACATCGGAGAAAACGATTTTTTTCTCATCTTTTTTATATAAACCGTTATCTTTAAGATACTTATCCACAGCCGATACAAAGGCACTTCTTACAGCTTTATCGGGGGAACCGCCGTGTTCGAGAAAACTTGAATTGTGATAATATTCAAGGGCATTTACTTCATTGTTGAAACAGAAACTTACTTGAAATTTTAATTTATACTCGGGCTTGTCTTCCCTGTCCTTACCCTTTGTTTCACATTCGTAATATTGTATATCCGTAAGAGCCTTCTCGGAGGCGATTTCCGAAATATAGTCTTTTATACCGTTTTCATAGCAGTATTCTTCCACACTGCCTTGCTTTTCGTCGGTAAATACAAATTTAAGTCCCGCATTTACAATACACTGCTTTTTAAGTATATCTCTGAAAAAGTCCCCGGGAATGTTTATATCCGTAAATACTTCCATATCGGGACGCCAATGTATACTTGTGCCTGTTTTGGTGCCCGAATATTCCTGCTTTGTAAGGCCACCTACATTTTCGCCTTTTTCAAAAAGAAGCTTATATTTATAACCGTCTCTGTATATTACAACATCCATATATTCGGAGCTGTACTGTGTGGCACAAAGACCCAGACCGTTCAGACCCAAACTGAACTCGTAGTTATCCTCGGAATTGTTATTATATTTTCCGCCTGCATAAAGCTCACAAAATAAAAGTTCCCAGTTGTATTTTCCCTCTGTTTTGTTGAAATCTACGGGTATACCTCTGCCGTGGTCGGATATTGTGATATCGTTATCCCTACCCAGAGTTATTTCTATTCTGTTGCCATAGCCTTCTCTTGCTTCATCTATAGAATTTGAAAGTATTTCAAATACGGAATGTTCACAACCTTCTATACCGTCGGAACCGAAGATTACAGCAGGTCTTAACCTTACTCTGTCTGCACCCTTTAAAGATTTTATACTTTCGTTATTGTATTCAGTATTAGCACTTTTTCTTGCCATTAAATATTACTCCCATATATAGTTTTCAAAACTAAAAATACTACAAAGGATAGAATAACAGAAAAAATTTTTTCAGTCAAGCATAAATTTAGGGAAGTATCTTGAATTAAAAATCCTCAACACTTCCCTGAATATTATCCTACGCTTGTTTGCGAAACTCTTTTCTTTCTTGTCTTTTTCATTGTTACAGGTGCTCTTTCACTCTCACCTACAACATAGCGAGGCTTCTGTTTGCCGTTTACCGCATCGGCGGTTATGATACACTTTAATACTGTTTTATCAGAGGGGAGCTCATACATTACATCGCGCATAAATCCCTCTACTATGGCTCTTAAACCTCTTGCACCCGTTTCTTGTTCTACGGCTTTTTTAGCTATAGCCTTAAGAGCATCATCCTCAAACTCAAGTTCAACACCATCTAACTCAAGCAAGTACTTATACTGCTTTGTAATGGCATTTTTAGGCTCTGTAAGTATTCTTACAAGAGAATCCTCGTTTAAGTTTTCAAGCGTTGCTATAACGGGCATACGGCCTATAAGCTCGGGTATAAGTCCAAAATGGTGCAGATCCTGGGGAACTATTTGTTTTAAAAGTTCTCCGCTCATAAGTTCTTCCTTATTTTGAACCTTCGCTCCAAAGCCGATAACCTTATTTGAAATTCTCTTTTCAATAACTTTTTCAATGCCTGCAAAGGCACCACCCAATATAAACAAAATATTGGTTGTATCTATTTGTATAAATTCCTGATGAGGATGTTTTCTTCCACCCTGAGGAGGAACATTGGCAACAGTACCCTCAAGTATCTTAAGAAGTGCCTGTTGTACACCCTCTCCGCTTACATCTCTTGTAATGGAAGGATTATCGGATTTTCTTGCAATTTTATCTATCTCATCTATATAAATGATACCTCTTTGAGCTCTTTCAATATCAAAATCAGCTGCCTGTATAAGGTTAAGAAGTATATTCTCTACATCCTCACCTACATAACCCGCCTCTGTAAGGGAGGTGGCATCTGCAATTGCAAAAGGCACATTTATAAGCTTAGCCAAGGTCTGGGCAAGCATGGTCTTACCTACACCCGTAGGTCCTACCATAAGTATATTGCTCTTTTGTATTTCCACAGTACCCGTAAAGCTTTCTGTGGCTATTCTTTTATAATGGTTATATACCGCAACAGAAAGAGCTTTTTTTGCAACCTCCTGCCCTATAACATATTCATCAAGAATATTCTTGATCTCCTCCGGAGTAGGCAAAGAACCGTCTAAATTCTCCGCTAAATCGTTCTCCGAACCATCTTCTACGATGTCGTAGCATAACTCTACACATTCGTTGCATATATAGGCATCCGGACCTGCCACAAGGCGTCTGACCTGATCCTGTGTCTTTCCGCAAAAGGAACATCTGAGCATTCTGGTATTCATCTTTGGTGTCATCTATGCAATTTCCTTTCTGCATATATATTCTTATTTTACGGGAGGCTTTGTGATAATACTGTCTATAATACCGTATTCAAGTGCTTCCTCGGCAGACATATAGTTATCTCTTTCGGTGTCTGCTTTTATAATATCCAAACCTTTTCCCGTATTTTCGGAAAGTATTTTATTGAGTTTAGCCTTAACTTTTATGATCTGCTCGGCTTGTATTTGTATATCGGTAGCCTGTCCTCTGGCGCCTCCCAAAGGCTGATGTATCATTATTTCGGAGTTGGGCAGAGCGTATCTTTTCCCCTTTGCACCTCCTGCAAGAAGAAAAGCTCCCATACTTGCCGCCATACCTATACAAATCGTTGAAACGTCACAAGGAACATACTGCATGGTATCATATATGGCAAAACCTGCAGATACGGAACCCCCGGGACTGTTTATATATAAATTTATATCCTTTTCGGGATCGTCTGCCGCAAGAAAAAGAAGTTGTGCAACTACAATACTTGCTGTGGTATCATTTACTTCCTCTCCCAAGAATATTATTCTGTCTTGAAGAAGCCTTGAGTATATATCGTAGGAGCGCTCTCCTGCAGCTGTTTTTTCAACAACTATGGGAACAAGACTCATTTATTTTTCCTCCGATTATCAATTGCTTTTCTTTGAAACAGCCTTTTCCTTTACATAGTCAAGAGCCTTTTGTACCTGTATATCCTTTGTCATGTTTTCCTTATCCTCATCTCTGAGAACAGCAGAAAGTTTCTCTGCATCCATACCATAGGCTTTTGCTATCTTCTCTGTTTCTTCTTTTATATCATCTTCGGTAACTTCGAAATTTTCCTTGCTTGCTACAGCCTCAAGAGCAAGTCTTGCCTTTACCTGCTTTGTGCTCATAGGTCTGTAAGCGGCCTTCATTGCCTCTATATCCTGTCCCATAAAGGAAAGATATTGATCGAGGGTAAGTCCCTGCTGCTTGATATTTCTTTCAAAGTCACTTATCTTAGTTTCAACATCGTTTTCGATCATTACATCGGGAACATCCATTTCACAGTTGTCCACAAGGGCATCAAGTATCTCGGATATTTTGGTATCCTCTGCCTGCTGTTGCTTTGTAACGATCAACTTTCCTCTAATGTCGTTTTTATAATCTTCTATAGACTCAAATTCGGTGCTATCCTGAACAAACTCTTCTGTAAGTTCGGGAAGTTCCTTAAATTTAATATCTTTTATCTCAACTTCAAACTTAGCGGGCTTTCCTGCAAGTTCTTTCTGTCCGTACTCTTCGGGGAAGGTAACATTTACTTCCACATCATCCCCAACTTCGTGTCCAACAAGCTGATCTTCAAAAGTATCTATGAAGGAATGAGAACCTATCTCTATATCATAGTCTGTTGCTTCACCGCCTGCAAAAGCCTCGCCGTCTATAAATCCTTTAAAATCTATTGTGGCAATATCCCCTACTTGTATAGGTCTGTCTGTGATAGTGATTATTCTTGAATTCTTTTCAAGTTCTCTCTTTATCTCTGATTCAACCTCTTCATCTGTAGGCTCCGTATCCACAAAAGTATACTCAAGACCAACATAGTCTCCAAGTTTCACCTCCGGCTTAACTGTAACGACTGCTACAAATTCCACACCATCTTTTTCGTCGATTTTGGTTACATCTATCTCGGGCCTGGAAACAACATCAAGAGCGTTTTCCTTAACAGCTGCCTCATAAGCATCGGGCAGAACATAATTAATGGCATCATCATAGAAAACACCCTTACCGTACTGTGCTTCTATGAGTTTTCTCGGTGCTTTTCCTTTTCTGAAACCCTGTAAAGCTATTTTGTTTCTATTCTTCTTGTAAGAATAATCTACTCCTTCCTCAAACCTTGCCGCGTCTACGGAAAAAGTAATTTTAACTTTATTATTCTCCAACTTCTCAAATGTACTCATCAAAAAAATCCTCCTAATATTCTTTGCTGCTTAACCCAAGCCGTCTTTTGAACCGTTTGAATCTGCGGCAAAAAACTAACTGGATAGAGTATAGCATAGCTACTATATTTTTAGCAATTATTTTTACTTAATTTTATTATAATTGTAATATTTGTGTTACCTTTCGACTTCGTTGCCCTCTTTTGCAAAGGCAAGATGGTTTACCTCCTCTGCGCTTACAAGGTTGAAATCACCGCTTACGGTATGTTTCAAACAGCTTGCGGCATTGGAAAATTCCACAGCTCGCTTCAGATCGTAGCCCTTAATAACGGAATATATTATGCCTGCACAAAAGGCATCTCCTGCACCTATGTAATCAAGTATATGCATGGAATACTCTTTGCTGTAGTAGGCATCTTTTCCGTCATATATCATAGATTTAAGGGAAAATGTGGTTATTGAAGTTTCATATCTCCAAACAGAGGCAACCATTTTAAAATTCGGAAATCTCTCCATAAGGAGCTGAGCCGTATACATATTTTTTTCTTTTCCCTCTGTGTTAGTTGTATCGATTTGGAATATACCTATAGCATCATCTTCATTAGCTATACATATATCCACATACTCACATATTCGGCTCATTACCGAATTGGCTTTTTCACCGCTCCAAAGCTTACTTCTGTAATTAAGATCGCAACTTACGGTAAGCCCCATTTCCTTAGCTTTTTTGCAAGCTTGAAGTGTTGCCTGCGCAAGTTCGTCGCTTAAAGCGGGAGTTATGCCCGAAAAGTGAAACCATTTGGCATCTTTAAAAATTTTTTCCCAATCAAACTCCTCGCTTTTTGCTGTAGCGATAGTAGAACCCGAACGATTATATATAACGGATGTAGGTCTTTGACTTGTTTTTTTCTCAAGAAAATATATACCTATCTGCTCGCCGCCTCTTATGATATTCTCCGTATCCACACCGTATTCTCTGAGGGAGTTTACAGCTCTTTGCCCTATGGGATTAAGGGGAAGCTTACTTACAAAACTACAGTTGACACCGAAATTTGAAAGAGATACGGAGGTATTTGCCTCGCCTCCTCCGTATACAGCCTCAAATCTTGTTGCTTGTAAAAATCTCTCGTTGTTATCGGGAGAAAGCCTAAGCATAATTTCGCCGAACGTTATGACTTTATTACTCATTTGTATCGAATTACTCCTGTTAAAGCTTAACTTTTTAGAGGTTCCCTTAAGCTTTTATTTTAGTGTCTGAAATGTCTCATACCGGTAAATACCATTGCTATACCGTATTCGTTACATTTATCGATACTATCCTGATCCCTTTTTGAACCACCGGGTTGTATTATAGCTGTTATACCTGCTTTGTGGGCAGCCTCAACACAGTCGTCAAAAGGGAAAAAGGCATCACTGGCGAGAACAGCACCCTTTACAAACTCGGCACCAAGCTGGTTTGTACCGTGGTCTATAGCCTGTTCCGTAGCCCATATTCTGTTTACCTGTCCGGGACCTATGCCTACAGACTGTAAGTCTTTTCCTATAGCTATACCGTTACTTTTTGTAAATTTAACTATCTTCCAGGTGAAGAGAAGGTCTTCCATTTCCTTTTCGGTAGGCTTTCTGTTTGTAACTACTTTAAGTTCATCGCCTAAAAGAAGACTGTCTACATCCTGAACAAGTATACCGCCCGAAACTTTTTTGCAATCGAAAGCAGAAGCGGGCTGTTTTTTATCTATATTATCAAGTGTCAACAAGCGAATATTTTTCTTCTTTTCCAAAATTTCAAGAGCATCCGCATCAAAGCCCGGAGCAAGAACTATTTCAAGGAATATTTTGCTTATTTCCTCTGCCGTTGCCTTATCTATAACTCTGTTGGCGCATACTATACCGCCGAATATCGATGTGGGGTCGGTATTATAGGCTTTAACATAAGCCTCGTGTATATCTTTGCCCGAAGCCACTCCGCAAGGATTTGAATGCTTACAAGCCACTACGGTAGGCTCGGTGTATTCTTTCAAAAGCTCAAGAGCACCGTGAGTATCATTTATATTGTTAAATGAAAGCTCTATGCCGTGAAGCTGCTTTACGGAGGTCAACATACCCTCATTTTTGCCTACTTCTTTATAGAAAGCGGCACTTTGATGAGGATTTTCGCCGTATCTCATATCCTGAACTTTTTCGAAGGTCATTGTCAATGTATCGGGATACTTGGGGAGACCTGCCTTATCCTTAAGGTATGAAGCTATCATGGAATCATAATAAGCTGTGTGATTAAACACCTTGGCACATAAATAAAGGTTTGTTTCCTTTGAAACTTTGCCGTTTTCCTTTATCTCCGAGAGTACCTTATCATAATCCGACGGGTCTATTATAACGGAAACATCCTGATAATTTTTTGCTGCCGCACGAAGCATTGTAGGACCACCTATATCGATGTTTTCTATACATTCTTCAAAGGTGACACCTTCCTTTAAAACAGTGTTTTTAAAGGGATAGAGATTAACTACCACCATATCTATAAGCTCTACATTAAGCTCTTTTACCTGTTTCATGTGCTCTTCATTATCTCTTATTGCAAGAAGACCCGCATGTATATTGGGATGCAACGTCTTTACTCTTCCGTCAAGACATTCGGGAAAACCCGTAACATCGGATATGTTTATTACAGGTAATCCCGCTTCGCTTAAAACTTTATATGTTCCTCCGGTAGAGACTATCTCTATACCGAGTTCGTTTAAACGTTTAGCAAAATCGACTATTCCCGTTTTATCGGAAACGCTTATAAGTGCTCTTTTCATTTTGTATCCTCCTGTTCTGATAGTGCCCAATTAGTAGTATTATACCATATAGAAAATATTACTTCAAGAACTTTTTAAACAAATTTGTAACACAAGCGTAACAGTGCTGTAATAGAAGCTTTTTTACATAAAAAAACTCGCAAAAGAAAATACTTCTGCGAGTTTTTGTGTTATTCTTCGGTAATATATTCCCGAGGGATATCCTCAAGAAACCTTGATGGCATATTGTAAACGAACTGTCCTCTTGACATTCTGCTTGATGAACATGTGATATAAAGCTTTTTCTTTGCCCTTGTCATAGCCACATAACAAAGGCGCCTTTCTTCTTCTATGCCGTTTATATCCTCATCTGCTAAGGACATATAGCTGGGAAATATATTTTCCTCAAATGCTGTTAAAAAAACATTTTCAAATTCAAGACCTTTTGCACTGTGTACAGTCATAAGAAGTACGGCATCATCATCTTTATTATATTTTTCGGTATCCGTATAAAGAGCTATATTTTCAAGAAAGGCGGACAACTGAGAAACATCCTCTTCGTTTTGAGTATATCCCCTTTCAAACTCCGCTATTGTATTTTCAAACTCTTCTATGTTTTCGATACGAGCCTGAGTGTTTTCCTCTTTTCGTGATTTAAGGTCTTCTATATAGGCTATCTCGGACAAAAGTTCTTTAAAAATAAGGCTTGTTTTTTTCGTTTTGGCTTTTTCGGAAAAATGCCTTATCATATCCGTAAACCCAAGTATATTTTTCTTTGTGGCTGCGGATATACCTTCTATTTTTTCGCAATCTTCAAGTGCGGAAAATAACGATATATCCCTTTCCAAGGCATACTGCCTTACCTTTTCCACGGTGGTTGCACCTATTTTTCTTTTGGGAACGTTTATTATCCTTAAAAGGGGCATATCCGCGTAATTGTTGGATATAACTTTAAGGTAGGATACCATATCCTGTATTTCCATTCTGTCGTAGAACTCCGTACCCGAGAGAAGTTTATATTGTATGCCTCTTTTTATAAAACACTCCTCTATCTTTCTTGAAAGGTAGTTTGCCCTATAAAGTACGGCAAAGTCCTTATAGTGTTTTCCTTTTTTAATGCCTTCCGCTATTTTATCGCTTATAAAATCAACCTCGTCAAGGTCGCTGTAGGAAGAATGTACCGATATTTTTTCGTCCGATTCGTCTTCTGTCCAAAGCTTTTTTTCGTGACGTTGAATGTTGTGGCTTATAACAGCATTTGCACCGTCCAATATATATTTTGACGAGCGATAATTTTGTTCAAGTTTTATAATATTTGTTTCGGGAAAATCATCTTCAAAATTAAGTATATTGGCTATATCGGCGCCTCTCCAGCCGTATATGCTTTGATCGTCATCTCCCACAACGCAAATATTACGGCTTACGGATGAAAGAAGTTGTACAAAAATATATTGTGCTTTATTGGTATCCTGGTACTCATCTACCATAATATACTTAAATCTTTCACCGTATTTTCGCAATATTTCGGGATTGTTTTCAAAAAGCTTCACACATTCGAATATAATGTCTCCGTAATCCATGGTGTTGGAGCTTAAAAGTCTTTTTTGATACTCCTCATATATTCTTTGTACGATATCTCCATCGCGCCCCGTAAAATGTTTTTCTTTTACGAAATGACCGTAGGCATTTTCGGGAGAGATAAGTTTATCTTTTGCCTCACTTATAAGGTTTGCTATATATTTTGCGGGAAATTGTTTGCTGTCGATACTAAAGTCTTTTAAAATATTTTTAATACACCTTTCCGTTTCATCTGTGTTTGACACGGAAAAGCCCTGTTCGTAAGGAATATATCTGTTTTCTATCCTAAGTATTTTAAGACAGGCGGAGTGGAAGGTACTTATCCACATAAACCCTCTCATTCCCGTAAGATCCTCTACCCTGTTTCTCATTTCCCCCGCTGCTTTCTTGGTGAATGTTATAGCTAAAATATTGTGAGGAGAAACATTTTTTTCCGTTATAAGATAGGCTATGCGATTGGTGATAACTCTTGTTTTGCCACTGCCCGCACCCGCAAGTATAAGTAAGGGGCCTTCCGTGTTTAAAACAGCCTCTCTTTGAGGAGGATTCAGTTCCTGCAGTATGTCATTCATAGAGCTTCTACCGCCTCGGATAAAACTTTGCCTATACTGTCGTGTATTACCAAATCAGCCATATTATCAAAAGATGTGTTGCTCTTATTTATAAGTACGAGCTTTTTTCCTTTAAATACATTTACAAGACCTGCCGCAGGGTATACTACAAGGGAAGTTCCTCCCACTATAAGCACCTGTGCACTTGCCACAGCTTTATAGGCTCCCGACCATACTTCATCATCAAGGCCTTCTTCATACAACACAACATCGGGTTTTATAAGTCCCGAACACTTTTCGCATTTGGGTATGCCCTTACTTTCAAGTATAGTATCTACCCCGTAGAAACTCCCACATTTCGTACAGTAGTTTCTCAGCACACTTCCGTGAACTTCATATACACTTTTACTTCCCGCAAGTTGATGAAGACCGTCTATATTTTGTGTTACTATAGCTTTAAGTTTTCCCATTTCCTCCAACTTTGCCAAAGCGATATGAGCTTTATTGGGCTTTGCATCTTTAAATATAAGATTTTCTTTGTAGTATGAATAAAACTTTTCCGTATTGTTTACAAAATAAGTATGGCTTATTATGGTTTCGGGAGAAACACCGTATTTTGTTTGTGCATTGTATAAACCGTTTTCGCTTCTGAAATCGGGGATGTTACTTTCGGTAGAAACCCCTGCACCACCGAAAAAGACAATATTGTCATTTTCTCTTAAAATTTGAGTTAATTCGCTATAGGACATATACTCACCTTCTCAGCCTTTTATTTTCTTCACAAAAACAGCTATTTTTTCAAGAGCCTGCTTGATCTCTTCTATGGAGTAGGCATAGGAACAGCGAATATGACCTTCACCGCTTTTGCCCAAAGCACTGCCGGGAACCACCGCTACCCTTTCTTCAAATAAAAGTCTCTCACAAAACTCATCGGAGGAAAGGCCTGTAGACTTTATGGAAGGGAAGAGATAAAAGGCACCCTTTGCATCAAAACATTCAAGTCCCATATCCAAAAAGCCCTTTCGCATAACTCTTCTTCTCATATCATATTCTTTTCTCATCTTATCCACATATTTATCACAGTTTTTAATAGCCTCCACAGCTGCCTGTTGGCTTGTGGTGGGAGCACACATTATACAATACTGATGTATTTTCATCATAGCCGATATTATAGCCTCGGGACCTGCAGCATATCCAAGCCTCCAGCCTGTCATGGCATAAGATTTTGAAAAACCGTTTAAGACGATGGTCTTTTCTCTCATACCTTCAAAAGAAGCTATGGATACATGTTTATTTTCTCCGTAGGTAAGCTCCGAATATATTTCGTCACTTACAACAATAATATCCTTATCTTTGAGAAAATCAGCTATTTTTTTAAGATCTTCCCTGTCGAGTATGGCACCTGTGGGGTTGTTGGGATAAGGTAAAAGCAGTATTTTAGTTTTATCGGTGATCTTTTCTTCTATTTCCTCTACGGTTACTTTAAATTCATTTTCTGCTTTTGTCTCCAATACGACGGGAATACCTCCTGCCATTTCAACACAAGGTTTATAGCATACGAAAGAGGGTTCCGGGATGATAACCTCGTCTCCCGGCTCTACAAGGGCTCTGAAAGAAAGGTCTATACCTTCGCTGGCACCTACCGTCACAAGTACTTCTTTGGCGGGATCGTACACAACATGTATAGTTCTGTCAAGATAGTTTGCTATCTCCCCTCTCAACTCCAAAAGCCCTGCGTTTGAGGTGTAGTTTGTTTTACCTTTTTCAAGAGAATATATAGCTTTTTCTCTTATGGGCCAGGGAGTATCGAAATCGGGCTCGCCAACGCCTAAGGATATAACACCTTCCAATTCATTTGCTACATCAAAGAATTTTCTGATGCCCGAAAAAGGCATATTTAATACTTTTTTATTTATGTAATCTTCAGCCTTTTTCATGGTGAAACTATCATCCTTTCGTCATCTTTTTTGTTTTTCTCAACAATAACCCCATGGTCCTTATATTTTTTTAGCACAAAATGAGTAGATGTACTCAATATGGCATCTATGGGAGAAAGCTTGCTTGATATAAAATAAGCTATCTCTTTAATGTCTTTGCCGTCAACCATTACAAGTAGGTCAAAACCTCCCGACATAAGATATACAGCCTTTACCTCATCAAATTTATATATTCTTTCGGCAATTTTTTCAAAGCCCTGTTCTCTTTGGGGAGTGACTTTTACCTCTACCATTGCGGAAACATACTGTTTGTCGGCTTTATCCCAGTTTATGAGTGTGGAATAACCGCAAATAACATTGTCCGCCTCAAGTTCCGCTATAGCAACGTTTACCTCTTCTTCGCTTTTGCCAAGCATCGTTGCCACATCATTTATTTTGATCCTGCTGTTGTTTTCCAATATTTCAAGTATATCGTTTTTTAACATTTCATGTCCTCCTGTTGTATAACGATTTATACCTTAATTATAATACACAAATATCATAAAATCAAGTGTTGAGAAAACTATTGCAAACTCTTGCTTTTTTTTTATATGTATGATAGAATAACACTAATAAAAAATATATACGGGAGGCAAAAATATGGATGAAAATATCAGAAAATATGACGAATATGATGCAACACCATTTACAATGCTTGAGGCTATAAATGAGGCCAAAAGGTGTCTTAATTGTAAAAAACCGGGCTGTAAAACGGGCTGTCCCATAGAAAACAACATTCCCGAGTTTATACATCAACTTTCCATGGGCAATTTTGGAGAGGCAAGAAGCTATTTGGCAGAAAAAACAAATCTCCCTGCGGTGTGCGGAAGAGTTTGCCCTCACGAAAAGCAGTGTCAAGGTCATTGTGTGCTCAATAAAACAGGTAAACCCATTAAGGTAGGTAAACTTGAGCAGTTCGTTGCGGATTTCGATGCCGATATGAAGCTTATAAGAGAAAAGATCCCACCTAAAACAAGAGGAAATGTTGCGGTAATAGGTTCGGGTCCTGCAGGTCTTACCGTAGCGGGTGATCTTGCTAAAATAGGCTTTAACGTAACCGTGTTTGAAGGTGAGGCAGAACCGGGTGGCGTACTTTTATACGGTATACCCGAGTTTAGGCTCCCTAAAGATGTTGTCAGAAGAGAAACCGCCAGAATAGCAGAGCTTGGTGTTACCTACCGTTGCAATACCATAGTTGGTAATGACATAACAATAGATCAAATGTTTGAAGAAGGCTTTGATGCCATATTTATAGGCACGGGTACCTCGGTTTCAAAGGAACTGAATATACCCGGGAAAGATCTTAGCGGTGTTGTACAATCTCACTATTTCCTTCGTATGGTCGCTCTATATAACAGTAAGAGCGTGGAGAAAAACGAAGTGCCCGTTTCCGATGGAGATACCGTTATTGTAATAGGTGCGGGCAATGTTGCCATGGATGCCTCAAGAACAGCTTTGAGAATGGGTGCTAAACAAGTTACGGTAGTGTACAGAGATGTACAGGAATCCATGTCTGCAGAGCCTTTGGAATATGAGGAGGCTGTAGCTGACGGAGTTAAATTTATGTGGAAAACAAACTCCAAAGAGTATATAGGTAAGGACGGCAAGCTTACAGGCTTAAGAGCCGATGTTGACGGCAACGAGCTTATAATACCCTGTAATAAAGTCCTTGTGGCAATAGGCTCCAAACCCGCAAAGAGAATCATATCCACAACAAAGGGCATAGAGGTAAACGATAACGGTTACCTTATAACAAAAGAAAAACCTTATGGTATGACCACCTTAAACGGCGTTTTTGCGGGAGGCGATGTTGTTCATCAGCCTGCAACTGTAGTTTTGGCAATGAAGGCTGCAAAACAGGTAGTTGAAGGTATTTCAAGTTACGTAGATGCTATCAAGCTTCTGGGGCTTGGCAGTCATTAAGAAGTCCTTAAAGAAAGGAAGTAGATTATCCCCGACAACATCGGGGATAATTTTAAATGAAAATATGAAAAAAAAGATATTGCTTATAGACGGCAACAGTATTATAAACAGAGGCTTTTATGCTACTCCTCTTCTTACAAATTCAAAAGGAGAATATACTAACGGAGTTTACGGCTTTTTAAATATCTTCTTTAAATTTTTGGATGAAGAGACCCCCGATATGTGTGTTGTATGTTTTGATGTGCACTCTCCCACCTTTAGACATAAGATGTATGAGGATTATAAAGGCACAAGAAAGGGTATGCCCGAGGAACTTAGGCCCCAGATGCCCCTTCTTAAAGAGGTGCTTGCCTCTATGGGAATAAAAACATACGAAAAAGCAGGCTTTGAAGCAGACGATCTATTGGGTTCTCTTGCAAAAAGAGCGGAAAAAGAAGGATACGACCCCGTTATAATCTCGGGAGACAGAGATCTTTTACAAATAGCAAGCGAAAATATATCTGTGCGCATACCGAAAACAAAAGGCGGTACAACCACGGTTGAAACTTATTTTGCAAAGGATGTGGAGCAGGCTTACGGTGTTACTCCTCTTGAATTTATAGAAGTTAAGGCTCTTATGGGTGACACCTCAGACAATGTTCCCGGTGTACCTTCCGTAGGAGAAAAGACCGCCGTAAAAATAATACAGGAATATAAAAGTGTTGAAAATGCCATAGAAAACGCAGATAAAGTAAAGCCCAAAAAAGCCTCGGAAAACTTAAGGGAATACAAAGAACAGGCACTTTTAAGCAAAAAGCTTGTAACTATTGATACAAAGGTACCTTTAGATATAAAAACCGAGGAGTGTTCCGTTAAAAATATTTTTAACGAAAAAGCCTATGAGATTTTTAAAAGGTGTGAGTTCAGATCCTTTTTAACAAGATTTTCCTTGGAAGATAACACGGTGAAAAATACGGATATTAAACTTGTAAAGGACAAAAATGAAGCTGAAAATATACTGAAAAACACAAATCCCTTTGAAGCCTGTGGATATAAATGCGTGTATGAAGATGAGAGTCTTTGTGCTTTCTCTCTTACCACATCTACCGAGACCTATGTATTTCAATGTGACGATATAGAAGAGGCTATAGCGGATTTTCTTGCAAGTGATAGCGAAAAAATATCTCAAAACATAAAGGAAGATATATTATTTTGGAAAAAGAAAGGTGTTAATATAAAAAATATTACCTTTGATGCCGCCTTGGGTGCATATCTTGCCGATTCTTCAAAAGCTTCCTATAAAACAAACGATATAGCAGAAATATTTTTAGGTACTGTTCTAAAGAGTGAGGAGGAAGTTTTAGGAAAAGGAAAAAGCAAGAAAAAACTATCGGATCTATCGGAAAGCGAGCTTTTAAGCTTTGTGGGGGAAATGAGCCGTATACCCTTTAAAGTAAAGGATATTTGTTTAGATAGATTAAAAGAAGAAAATATGCTCTTCCTCTACGAAAACATAGAACTTCCCCTTACCTATGTGCTTGCGGATATGGAAATACAAGGTATGGCGGCAGACAGAGATATGTTAAAACAATATGATGCCTCCCTTGATGATAAAATAAAGGAACTTGAGGAGGATATATATTGGCATGCGGGGGAGAGGTTTAATATAAACTCTCCAAAACAGCTTTCCGTAATACTATTTGAAAAGCTTGCCCTTAAAGGTGGTAAAAAAACAAAAACAGGTTGGTCAACTTCGGCAGATGTACTGGAAAAATTAAAAGACGAATCGGATATAGTATCGGAAATACTTGAATACAGAACCTATGCAAAGCTTAAAAGTACGTATGCCCAAGGTCTGCAGGAGGTTATAGAGAAGGACGGCAGAATACACTCCACATTTAACCAAACCGTTACTACTACGGGAAGAATAAGTTCCACCGAGCCAAACCTTCAAAATATACCCGTAAGAATAGAACTCGGAAGACAGTTAAGAAAGGTCTTTATTCCTAAGGAAGGTTGCATATTTCTCGATGCGGATTATTCACAAATAGAACTTCGTGTTCTTGCGGCGATGTCGGGTGATGAGGATCTTACTGAAGCTTTTAAAAACAACATAGATATTCACACCATGACAGCCTCGCAGGTATTCAACACCCCGCAAGATGAGGTCACAAGCTTGCAAAGACGCCACGCAAAAGCCGTTAATTTCGGTATAATTTACGGTATAAGCGCCTACGGACTTTCACAGGATATAAATGTAAGCCAAAAGACAGCCCAAAACTATATAGACAGCTATTTTGCCCGCTATCCCAAAATAAAATCCTTTTTGGATAACTGCATAACAGAAGCCAAAGCCAAGGGATATGCCGTTACACTTTTCGGAAGAAGAAGATACATTCCCGAAATTTCCTCCAAAAACTTTGCCCTGCGCTCCTTTGGAGAAAGAGTAGCCATGAATATGCCCATACAAGGCACCGCTGCAGATATTATAAAAATAGCTATGGTAAATGTCTATAAAAAGTTAAAAGAAATGGGATTAAAGTCTCGCATTATACTCCAAGTACACGATGAACTTATAATAGAGACCTACAAAGAAGAAAAAGACAAGGTTTCCCAAATACTACAAACCGAAATGGAAAATGCCGTAAAACTTTCCGTACCTTTGGTAGCCGAAGTTCACAGTGGAAATAATTGGTATGATTTGAAATAATAAGGGGGTGTGATTTTTCACACCCCTCTTTTGCAAATCAATACCGAGGAAAAAGAAAAAGCCGATAGACACCGGCTTTTGAAATAAAATTTATAAATTTTTGACACCAATTTTACACCAAATATTTTTTAGCCATTAGCAGGTTATAAAAGATTATAATAGGGTTGGTATATTGCGGAAGAAGTAAATGTTATTTTTACAACAAACATAGTGTTCTATTTTGCACTATGTTAAGTACATCCAAAAATCCTATGACAAAAATCGCAACAAAAACTCCAATCAACTTTAACTTTATTCCATAAGAGCTGATTGGAGTCTTTTAAATTATTGGTACATCAGATTATTTATCACTTACTTTTTATTTGTGAACCATATATTTTTGCCTATTACTAAATATTTTTGTAATTTATCATTTTGAGACTCACTATCTTCTTTTGGCATATAGGATACTAAACAATCTATATCTGACGGATAATCAAAATCACAATAAATATTATCAATTATATTATTTATATTTGAATTTTTAGAAATATATAGGTGATAAATAATTAAAAAAATCCATTTAGATATTATTTTTTTTTCACATTGTTTTTTTTCGCTTGAAGCTAGTTCTCTTACAATTGACTCTACTTTATCTTTGTCAGCTATTATTATCTCTATAAGTAAATCTGAATCATTATTAGATTTTTTCAGAATAAGATCATTTACATAATCTATTATATCATCAACTTTAATTATGTTATTACTTAAGCCAAATAATAATTCTTGCCAAGTCCAAGTTGTAATTTTGTCTCTCAAGTCCCGAAAACATACTGAATAATTGTCCATACTCAATATCCTCCGTTTAGAACTTTTTGATTCGGAAAACCAGTGTATTTTCCACCTTGGATAAAACGTTGATGAGTTACTTGTCCTCGATTGTCTATAATATATTCAAAAATGCCCGCCGTTTCATTTAGTTGTCCTTCTACTTGAAGCAATTTGTAAACTCTATTGTCATTTCCTCTATAACTATAAGTTCTTCCTTTTGCAAGTTGTTCTTTGGATAAATAACTTGGAACTCTATGAATAGGGTCATCCTTCAACGCACTTCCAACTCTATCTGCAAAATATACTTCTTCTGCTGCATATTGAGATTTTAGTTTTTCATATTGTACAACATTAATTTTTATTAAAGAGATTTCCCGGTTATAAAATCCATTACCGCCCTGTCACATTTGCCTGTATTGTTGCTGTATATCAGTATACCGCAGCTTGAAAGTGCTGTGTGAGTTTTGTGGTCGATCTGATCGCACATAAGGGCATCTATGCCGCAGTTTATGAAAAAATCGGCAAGGTCGCCTTTGTTTTTTCCGCTGTAGGAAACGGTATAGCATTCCATTATTCTGCTGTTTTCACAGGCATAGAGTTTAAATTTTCCGGGGATGGAAAAATCTGTGGTAAACTCGCCTTTTTCATTTATCGTTACCGCTATTCTCACTTTTTATACCTCCAAAAACAATATCCTCCACTCTCTTGGGAAGTTTTGTCTTTTCTTCGTCACTAAGTTCGGATACAAATATAGGTTTGTGTATAGTAATATTGACATTTGCGGGTTTTATGGCGTTAAGAGGGTTACCCTCCATTATTTTGTAGGTGCCGTCTATTGTTATTGGTACTATGGGGGCACCCGATTTTGTGGCAAGTTTAAAGCTCCCGCCTTTAAAGTGTTTGTGAGGCTTGCCCTTGCTTCTTGTTCCTTCGGGGAAAATTACCATATTTTTGCCTTCTTTTAAATACTTGATACCCTCTGTTATTATTTTTGCAGTTTGCTTTAAGTTTTCCCTGTCAAGAAAAAGGCAGTTTATACGTGTCATCCATTCCGAAAGCATGGGGATCTTGGATAGTTCTTTTTTTGCTATAAAGCCCTTTTCTTTAGGCAGATATCCCAGAAGAGCAAGTATATCGAAATTGCTTTGGTGGTTTGAGACAAAGAGTATACCATTTGTATCGGGGATATTTTCTATCCCCGATATGTTTACTTTAGAACCCGAATGTTCAACTCTCTTTTTTCCCCATTTGGTAACACCTTCATGTATGTATTTTTGGTATTCTTCTTCACCTTGTTCTTTTTTTATGTTGTTTGCTTTTACCAATAAAATTTTACTTATAAGTAATGATATTACAGTATCCGTATACCAATAAAGAGATCTGAACATTTTAAACTCCTAAAAATCAAATATAGTTAACTGGTCGGTCTCTCGCATATTGCCAAGAACATCGTTTTCCTTGAGAAGCTCTATCATTTTTTTACCGAGACCTGTTCTTTCCTGCATATCCGCTATTGTATCAAAGCGTCTTTCATTTCTGGCAGCTATCAAAGATTCCGCAGCCGTTTTTCCAAAACCTTGAAGGGAGCATAAAGGAGGTAAAAGCACTTCTTCCCCGTTCTCGTTTTTTACTACCTTGAATTTTGTGGCTTCCGAAGCATACAAATCTATTGTTGTAAATTTATAGCCTCTGGCGTACATTTCTTTTGTAAGTTCAAGAACGGGATACATGGTTTTATCCTTTGGTGAAAGATTCTCTCCCAAAGAGTCTATATCAGCCATTTTTTCTTTAACTTTATCAATGCCGAAACAAAGAAGATTGTAATCAAAATCCTCGTATTTAACGGAGAATGTAGCGGCATAAAATGCAAGAGGGTGATGTACTTTAAAATAAGCTATTCTCAGGGAATTGGTCACATAGGCTACCGCATGACCCTTAGGGAAAAGGTATTGTATTTTGTGACAGCTTTCGATATACCATTCAGGTACGGAGTGCTCCCTCATAAGAGCCTCATATTGCTGCCATTTTTCTTTATCCTTTCCTGCTTTTCCTTTTCTTACAAACTCCATTATAGTAAAAGCCGTAAGCTTTTCAATGCCATAGTTTATAAGATAGCCCATGATATCGTCTCTTGTAGCTATAACATCTCTCAGTTTTACAACACCGTTATGAACAAGGTCTGCGGCATTTCCTATCCAAACCGCTGTACCGTGGGAAAGCCCCGATATTCTTACAAGCTCCGAGAATGTAGTGGGCTTTGTATCCATAAGCATTTGGCGTACAAACTTTGTACCAAACTCGGGTATGCCCCAGGAGCCTGTTTCACAGTCTATGTCTTCTTTTGTTACTCCAAGAGCCTCGGGAGAGGTGAAAAGAGAAACGACTTCTTTTGCTCCCACAGGTACAGACATAGGGTCTACTCCCGTAATATCTCCAAGCATTTTTATAATGGTAGGTACATCGTGCCCGAGCATATCAAGCTTTAGAAGTCTACCCGATATGGAGTGATAATCAAAATGTGTGGAGGTTACATCCGAGGAAAAATCGTTTGCGGGTCTTTGTACGGGAGTGAAATTTAAAATATCGTTATCATCGGGAACCACCATAAGTCCCCCCGGATGTTGGCCCGTAGAACGTTTTACACCCACACAGCCCATAGCAAGTCGTTTCTTTTCCGCACTGTTTATTACCATATTATCGTGTAACTCACAATATTTATTTATATATCCGTACACGGTTTTTTCCTGCAGTGTGGATATTGTTCCCGCTTTAAAAACGTGGCCCTCTTTGAATAGAGTTTCACAGTATTTGTGTGCTCTTGTTTGATATTCTCCCGAAAAGTTAAGATCAATATCGGGCTCCTTATCACCGTCAAAACCCAAGAAAGTTTCAAAGGGGATAGCCTGTCCGTCTTTGTGCAGAGGTTCACCGCATACGGGACAAAGCTTATCGGGAAGGTCGAACCCCGACATACTCTCTCTTGCAAGAGCCATAACTTCATCGGAGGTAAAATCCGAGTACTTGCATTTTTTACAAACATAGTGAGGCTGCAGAGGATTTACCTCTGTAATACCTGCCATAGTTGCGGCAAAAGAGGAGCCTACAGAGCCTCTCGAGCCTACGATATAGCCATTTTCTTCCGAATTCCAAACAAGTTTTTGAGCTATCATATAAAGCACAGCATATCCGTTTGAAATTATGGAATCAAGCTCTCGTCTAAGTCTTTTTTCTACTATTTCTGGTAGTTCATCTCCGTATATGGAATGAGCTTTTTCATAGGATATTCTTTCAAAATCCTCATCTGCATTTTCCATGTGAGGAGGATAGGTCTCTCTCGGAATAGGCAGGACATCACCTATCATATCGGCAACCTTATTGGTGTTTGTTATAACCACTTCGTATGCCTTATCTTTACCTAAATATTCAAATTCTCCCAACATTTCTTCCGTAGTACGGAAAAATAGCGGAGCCTGATCGTCTACATCTTTATAGCCGTCTCCCGTTTGCACTATTCTTCTGTAGACCTCATCTTCGGGGTCGATAAAGTGACAGTCACAGGTAGCTACCACAGGCTTTTTATAAATATCTCCAAGCTCTGTTATTTTTTTGTTTATTTCTATTATGCGAGACTCATCTTTAACACTTTTTCCGCTTTTGGATTTGTTGCCTATCATATAGGCATTGTTTCCTAAGGGCTGTATTTCAAGGTAGTCGTAAAAATCCACTATCTCTTTTATTTCGTTTTCTGAGAAATTTCTGTATACAGCATCATACAATTCCCCTGCCTCGCAGGCAGAACCAAGTATAAGCCCTTCCCTATACTTTATAAGTTCCGATTTCGGTATCTTCGGACGTCTGTTAAAATACTTTATATGGGAATCGGACACAAGAGTATACAAGTTTTTAAGTCCTGTTTGATTTTGAGCAAGAAGTATAATGTGGTAGTAAGGTCTTATATTTCTTTTCTCCACGGTGGTATCGAGCATGGGATTTATTTCATGGAAATAGTTTTTACCAAGACCTTTAAGCTTTTCCGTAAAAGCTATAAAAAGATTTGCCGTAGCTTCCGCATCATCCACGGCTCTGTGATGGTGTTCAAGCTTCACATCATACTCATTGCAAAGGGTATCAAGTTTGTAGTCCTTTATTCCGGGGGAAAGTATTTTTCCTATCTCTACAGTGTCGACTATAGTGTTGTTTATATCAATATTTTTTTCCTTTGCCCACTTTCTGATAAAACCCACATCAAAAAGTGCATTGTGTGCTACAAGGACACTATCCCCCACAAAGTCTAAAAATTTAGGCAGTACATCATCTTCAAAGGGTGCATCTTTTACATCATAATCCGTTATGCTTGTAAGCTTGGTTATTTCCTCGGTAATATGCATATTCGGGTTTACAAAGGTGGAAAATCTATCTACTATCTTACCGTTTTCCGTTTTTACTGCCCCTATTTCAATAATCTTATCTACTTCGCTGTGAAGTCCCGTAGTTTCAAGATCGAAAACAACGCAGCTGCTGTCTAAAGACTCATTTTTACAATTTCTTACGGCAGTGCCCATATCATCTACAAGGTATCCCTCGCAACCGTATATTATTTTTATATCCTTGCCGCTCTTTTTTAAAGAATCGTAGGTTTTAAGCGCCTCGGGAAAGGCTTGCACCACACCGTGATCCGTTATGGCAATTGCTTTGTGTCCCCAAGCGGCTGCTCTTTTAATGTAGTCGCTTGCGGGAGTAACGGCATCCATCATACTCATGTTTGTATGCAGATGGAGTTCTACTCTTTTTTCTGCCGCATTATCCGATCTTTCCTCGGGTTTTTCTCCTTTACAAAGCTTTGTGATGGAAAGAACGGGTTCATTTCTCTCAAAAGTATCCTCAGAAATGTTTCCCGATATTTTAACATAGGCACCTTGTTTTAGTAAAGATGCTATATCTCTTTCATAGACTTCGGGATTTGAGAACATTTTTGCTATAATGCAATTCTTGGCATCAGCTATAAAAGCTTTAACGATAAGAGAACCGTTTTTTGTTTCTCTTATCTCCGCTTCATCCAAAACAAGACCTTCTATGGTAACGTTTTCTCTTACTTCATAGGCTTTTGTTATAGACATAGGAACCGAATCTATGTCTCCAACTATGGCATTGGAGGTCCTTCTTCGGAATTTCTTGTCATCTACTGCGGGTTTTCTCGGCTGTAACTTTTGTTCGGGTACCTTTTCGGTGGGATAAACAGCTTTTTCATTCATTCCCCGCTCTATAACTTCGTTTACTTTTTTCTCGATTATATCCAGTTCCTCTTCCGTATATGCCCTTCCCACAAACTCCACCTTGCAGTCAAGACCGAATCTTTCTTTAAGCAAAGTTTGTATATAAATATCTATTTTTTTGTAATAGAAAGAATAGCTTGTGTTTCCGCTTAAAAAAAATGAGAGTTTACCGTCTTTAAACTCAAATTTGCATCCCTGCATAATGGCATAACAAAATTCGCTTATATTTTTAATATTTGCAAGTATGGTATCGTAGTAGAGGGCAATCTTTTCCTCATCATTTCCCGAAATATCATAAGATATATATGTATTTACAGCCTCTACACCCGGAAATGCCGCCTTGAGATCGTCGTTAAAATCGTTTAGACAGCTTTCATCCACAAATTCACAGGATACGAGTCCGACATTTATTTCTTTTTGTTTAAGGGAAACTATCAGCTTGCTAACATCCGTATTTTTTAAATTCGATACAACATTAGCCGATAGATTGATCTTTTCAAAAACTTTTGCAAAACTATTCATATCCAAAACTCCTTAGTAATCTGATTTTATAATAAATAATAGGCTTTGTCAAGGTGACAAAAAAGGCCAAGTAACATAAAAAAACATCTAAAAAAACCGATTTTACGGCTTGATACAACTCCCATATATTTTTTGTTATATTCCTTTTTTACCATATATATTTTACTAACTTTATTGTCCCTTTTTTTGCACATAAAAAATATTTCAAAAAAAACTTTATATTATTATATTTATGTGGTATAATAATAACAATAATTTTGAAAAAGTACTGTATATATATAAATGTACTTTTGTATATATTTGTTTGGTTCTTATGTTTAACTGTGTAACAGATATTTTTGTAAAGGTTGGTGCAATTGATGATAAATGAAATAAAAAAACATGAGCCTTTTTGGGATGGTTGGATAGTTGAAGAAAAAATAGGCGACGGAAGTTACGGTGAAGCCTATAAGATCACAAAAAACGAATTCGGTATAGAGAAGCAAGCTGTCCTCAGACATATTAAAGTGCCTCATTCACAGACATCTGTTAAAAATAAAATGAGCTCCTCAAATATGACCCAAAAAGAAGTGGAAAACCACTTTAAAGCAGTAACAGAAGAAGTTCTTAACAGCATAATGGAAATTTCCAAAATAGACGACAGTAGGATAGCTCCCTATTTGGACAGAAAGGTAGTAAAGGCGGAGGATGCCATACGTTGGGATATTTTCCTTAGAATGGATAAATATACCAACCTTACCGATTATGTTAAAGAAAACGGTATAACAGACAAGTTTGCCATAAAGATGGGTGTTGAACTGTGCAAACTATTCGAAAAATGCAATACAGGTAACTTAGTACATTGCAATGTTAAGCCCGAGAACATATTTATAGATGATAAGGGTAACTTCTATTTGGGAGATTTTGCAATAGCATCATCAAGTATTAAAACAGTAGGTCCTTCAAAGCTTGGAAATATGCTTTTTATGGCTCCCGAGATATACAGAAACGAGCCCTTCCTCCCTAATGTTGATACATATTCCTTAGGTCTTGTACTCTACAGACTTTTCAATAACAACAGAGATCCTTTTATGCCTGCATATCCCGCACCTATAGATCAAAACGATGTTGAAATGTCAAGACTTGCAAGGTTTAGAAATGAGGAGATCGTTCCCCCTGTTAACGCTCAGGGAAGAATAGCCGAAATAATACTGAAGGCTATATCTTATGACACAGCTGCAAGATATAAGTCTCCCGTACTTATGCGTATAGAACTCAATCAGCTGTATGAGCGTCTTACAGAAGAGAAATATATAATTTCAAAGGATCAAAAAATAATAACAGCCGAGGAGATCTCGGAGGTCGTACCCGATTTTAGTGATATGGAGCCCGATCAAAGTTCTGTGGAAGAGTCCTATGGTGAAGTATCCGCAGATACTCTCGACGATGTTTCCGAAGAATATGATGAAATGGCATTTGATGTTTCCGCACTCTCCGATGATTCTACCGAAGAATACGATGAACTTACTCCCGAGGAGTTTGATGAGCTTGTTCCCGATGAATATGATGAGCTTACTCCCGACGAATTTGAAGAGTTGGCGGATTATGATGAATATGTACCCGAAGAGCCGGAAGTTAAACAGGAAGAACCTACATCACAGAAGCTTAAGCCTATGCCTGTAACGGAGTTCACTACACATATAACCCCTGTTTCGGATACCACAGAGGCTCTTACAAATGAAGAAACGGTAACCGAGGTCTCGGAACCCGAAGCGACCGAGCAGACTACCGATAAGGAAGCGACCAAAGAAGAAAACACAAATAAAAAGCCTAAGAGAAAAGGCTTTTCACTCTTTGGAAGAAGAAAGAAAGCTACCGATGCTCCCGATTATGAGGAAGACAACGACGAAAATGACAATAATAACAGCGGTTCCGTTGTTACAAGCCAAAATATTTGGGAAGAGAAATACGGCTCCTCATCTTCAAGAGAAAAGGAAGACAAAAACAAAAACGACCCCTTTGGTGGCGGATTTAAAATGGGCTGGTAAAACAGCATAATATTTAGGGGGGACTAACATAGTCCCCCTGATAAATTGCACTATTATAACAAAAAAGCTTGATTTTTTGGATTTAGTATGCTAATATAGTTATGTATGGAGATGTACTCAAGTGGTCGTAAGAGGTCGCACTCGAAATGCGATAGGTCCGAGAGGGCGCGTGGGTTCGACTCCCACCATCTCCGTTAAAAAGGCTGTGAAAAACAGAATGTGTTTTTTCGCAGCCTCTTTTTTTAATATGTGCCGTCTCCTCTTAGTGATACTTCTCCACTCATTACCGTAACGATCTTTCCGTCTTCGGTTTTTATTTCCAAACTGCCCTCTTCATTTATGCCGAGAGCTATACCGTATATCGTACTTTTACCCATGGTCTCAACAGCCTTATCTTTATTTATACAGTAGCTATTGTACACTTCTTTTAAATTTTTTAACTCACTGTCTATAAATATATCATAATACTTTTTGATATATTTTAAAGCAGTATCAAGTACATTTGCTCTTTTGTATTTTTCTCCCGTAAGGATATAAAGTGAAGTAGCGATCTCTTTTATATTTTTTGGAAAAATATCCGTATTTACATTTATACCCACACCTAAAACCACATACTCTGTATTATCCACTTCTGCAGACATTTCTGTCAATATACCGCAGACTTTTTTACCCTCGTATACAATATCGTTAGGCCATTTTATAAAAAGTGGGCATCCCGTTATTTCTCTTAGAGCTTCCAACACGGCAATACCAGCCATTATTGTTATTTTTGATACCTTGTGAGGAGGAAGCTTTGGTCTTAACAACACAGAAAAACACAGGGTCTTTCCGTTATCGCCTTCCCAGCTTCTGCCAAGTCTTCCTTTTCCTTCCGATTGTTTGTCGCAAACTACCACAAGTCCCTCTTGAGCCCCCTTTGAGGCAAGCTCCTTTGCAACATTGTTTGTAGAGGTCATCTCCTCTTTGAAATATATATGGGGATAGGTTATTTCATTTTCGTTTAAAATATCGTTTTCAATAAGTTTATAACCCTTTCCCGTTACTGAAACAATATCATATCCGTTTTTTTTCAATTTATTTATATATTTCCAAACGGCAGTTCTTGACAAACTTAAATTTTGAGCCATATCCTCTCCGGATATGTAGTCTTTACTTTCTTTTAGGATATTAAGGACTTTATTTATCAATGTCAATTATCCTCATGGGTAAAATCTCTTGTCATAAGCTCGTAAACAGCCTTTTCGACTTCTATTTTACCTTCTATGACCTTGTTTATTTCTTCTGTTATAGGCATACTGACATTATATCTTTTTGAAAGCTCATAGGCGGCTTTGGCATTTACAACACCTTCAACCACCATGTGTACCTGTTCAAGAGCCTCTTCAAGGGTCTTACCTTTTCCCAAAAGTTCTCCTGCATTACGGTTTCTGGAGTGTTTACTTGTACAGGTCACTATAAGGTCGCCTATACCGCTAAGCCCTGCAAAGGTTTTTTCTTTGGCTCCCATGGCAACTCCGAGCCTTGATATTTCCGCTATACCTCTTGTCATAAGAGCTGCCTTTGTGTTATCTCCGTAGCCTACGCCGTCCGATATACCCGCAGCAAGAGCAATAAGATTTTTAAGGGCTCCGCCTATTTCAACACCTATAATATCCGTACTTGTATATATTCTAAACATAGGTGTGGAAAAAAGCTTTTGTACAGTTTTTGCCGCATCTATATCTTCCGATGCCGCTACAAGGGTAGTTGCCATATTTTTACCCACTTCTTCGGCGTGAGAAGGACCCGATAACACAACGGGAGTGCAGATGGGTATTTCTTGTTGTATAACCTGAGAAAGTCTTAAAAGAGTATCTTCTTCAAGACCTTTTGCAACATTTATAACGATTTGTTTTTCTTTAATGTAAGGTGCAAACCTCTTTGCCATATTTCTGACGAATTTAGAAGGTGTGGCAAAAAGAACTATATCTGCCCAAGAAATGTCCTCGTCTTTTGTTGTTACTATAATATCCTTGTCTATCTTAACACCGGGAAGAAACTCCTTATTTTCTCTGTTTTCCAGTATGGAAACAGCCTCTTCTTCCTTAAATGACCAAAGTATAACATTAAGCCCTGCTCTTTTAAGCTGTACTGCAAGAGCTGTTCCCCAGCTTCCCGAGCCTATTACCGCAACGGTTTTCATTTACTGTTCATCTCCTTTTCCGGTTGAAACCGAGTTTGTATCTGCTTTTTCTTCTTTTTTCTCTATGGATACGCGGGAGCCGAATTTACTCTCCGTTCCCGATAAAAGTCTTTCAATATTAGCCTTATGTTTATAAAATGCAAGTGCACAAAGTGCAAACATTATAATTATACTTTCTGCACCATATTGCCCCTTTGGTTCAAATATAAGCATAAATACGGGGAAAACCGTAGCCATTACAAGAGAAGAAAGTGAAATATATTTTTTTATCCAAAATACCACAAAGCCTATAACAAAAGACATAAGTGCTATTCTCCAATCAAGGCAAAGCATAAGCCCTAAGGTGCAGGCAATACCCTTTCCGCCTTTAAACTTTAAATAGAACGGGAAGTTGTGTCCCAAAACAACACCTAAGCCTGCATATATTCCCGGGAGAAAGTTTTCTCCCTTAGGGAAAAAGCTTCCGCTTCCCTTAAATACCGCTGCACATATACAGTAGGCGATTATAAGTTTTAAAAGGTCGCATATAAATACGAGGGCACCCACTTTTTTTCCAAGTACTCTTGTGGAATTGGTAAAACCTGCATTTCCGCTGCCGTAGTCTCTTATATCGATATGTGCTATAAGCTTTCCGAAAATATAGGATGATTGTATGCAGCCAAAACAGTAGCCTATAATAAGGCAGATAATTCTTTCCATTTACTATTCCTTTCTGTTCCTTGCGATAAAATGTATGGGTGTACCCACAAAACCAAAGGCTTCTCTAAGCTGATTTTCAATATATCTCTTATATGAAAAATGGAGAAGTGTGGTATCGTTTACAAAAAGTACAAATGTGGGAGGTCGCACGGATACTTCTGTAATATAGTATATTTTCAAGGGTCTGCCTTTTTCTGCGGGAGGCTGATTCATAGCCATAGCTTCTATAAGTACATCGTTTAATACACCTGTTTGTACCCTTCTGTTATTACTTTCGTTTACTATGGTTATGAGTTCGAAAAGCTTTGTTACTCTTTGTCCCGTTGCCGCAGAGATGAAAAGCTTGGGAGCGTATGAAAGATATTTAAACTCCTCGTCAATCTCCTTCATAAACTTATTCATAGTGTGGTTATCTTTTTCTATAAGATCCCACTTGTTAACACAAATTATAACACCCTTACCTGCTTCGTGAGCAATACCTGCTATCTTGGTATCCTGATCCGTAACGCCCTCTTCGGCATTGAGCATCATAATACATACATCCGCTCTTTCAATTGCCGCTACAGCTCTTATTATGGAGTACTTTTCTATATCTTCTTTTATTTTTGATTTTCTGCGCATACCCGCAGTATCTATAAAGGTATATTTCTGCTTGTTATACACATACTCGGAGTCTATGGCATCTCTTGTTGTACCTGCCACATCACTTACTATAACTCTGTTTTCACCTAAAATTCTGTTAACAAGGGAGGATTTTCCAACATTAGGTCTTCCGATAATAGCTACCTTTATGGAGTCCTCTTCTTCTCCCTCAAGTTTTTCTTTTGGGAAATGTTTTATGATCTCATCAAGAAGATCTCCCAAGCCCAAAGGCTGAGCTCCCGAAACACCAAAGGGTTCTCCAAGGCCAAGGGAATAAAATTCGTACACCTGCATACCGTATTTAGCCAGATCGTCTACTTTGTTTACAGCAAGGACAACAGGCTTTTTAGATTTTCTGAGTATGTTTGCCACCTGCATATCCATATCCGTCATACCCGTTCTTACATCGGTAACAAAGAGTATAACATCGGCTGATTCTATAGCTATTTGAGCCTGTATATACATATGCCTAAGCATGGCATCTTCGCTTTCGGGTTCAAGACCACCCGTATCTATTATTGTAAAATGTTTGTCTAACCACTCCGCATCTGCATATATCCTGTCTCTTGTAACACCCGGAGTATTTTCCACAATGGATATCCTCTCGCCTGCTATTCTGTTAAAGAGAGTGGATTTGCCTACGTTTGGTCTACCAACTATCGCAAGTATGGGTTTTGCCATTTATTTATCCTCCACATCAAGTATTTGTTTTAACATTTGTGTACCGTCACATTTTCCCTTTATAACTCTTACATTTAAATGTTTTTCCACATCCTGCCTTGTCATATCATCAAGCATAAGGTCGGTATCGTTACTGAAAGCATTTTCCGATATTATAAGGGCAGAACCGAGTTTTTTGTCCTTAAGTTGGCTAACTATATCACTGCCTGTAAGAAGTCCACTTACCGTAATATCTTTACCGAAAAATTCATTTTCGATACAATATACCAAAATATGAGTATTGGGAAATTTTTTTGTGATATCTTTACATATTTTATTTATAAAATTAAAAGCGCTTTTTCCCGTTGCCACGGATAATGTTCTTTTAATATTATCCGAAGGTGTATTTTCAATGGCTTCATGCAGTTCCCTATCCTGCAGTGTTATCATTCCCACACCGTTTTCAAGCTGAGGGAAACCCTCATAGGTGTCATATTCGGGCATAGGTCTTTCAGCCATAATATAAAACTCATCCGAAAGATGGCAAAAGTATGTGCCGTGATTTTTTAGGTAGTACTTTTGCATTTCCTCTACCTCGTCTATAACTTTAGAGGCTGAGTCTTTATCAAAAAGTTCTATATCATACAAGCCTTCTCTGAATTTTGTTCTTCCGAAAGGTACTATGGATATACTTAATGTATTTTCTATAAACCGCCCCAAATCTTTTATCGTTCGTTCAAGTTCCTTGCCGTCGTTTATATTTCTGCAAAGTACGATTTGAAAGTTCATTTTAATACCACCTTCGGAAAGACGGGTGATATAGTCCATTAGATTGGTAACATTTTTATTTTTAAGCATTTTTTCCCGCAGTTCCATATTGGTAGTGTGTACGGATATATTTATGGGTGAGAGATGGTAAAAAACGATCCTGTCTATATCTTCATCCGACATATTTGTAAGTGTTACATAGTTGCCATGCAGAAAGGAAAGCCTTGAATCATCGTCCTTAAAATATAGTTCTTTCCTCATACCCTTGGGAAGCTGGTCTATAAAACAGAATATACAGCGGTTGGAGCAATGCATAGCTCTGTCCATAAGCCCTGAGCCAAAAACAAAGCCCAGATCCTCCCACTCTTCTTTTTCAATTTCAAGAGACCACTGTTCACCGTTTGCCTTTTGTATATCCACAACAAGATATTCATCATGTATAAGATACCTGTAATCAAATACATCTTTGATCTGCTGTCCGTTTATCTCAAGCAGTATATCTCCCACTTCTATGCCCATTTCTTCGGCAATAGAACCTTTTTCCACCTTTATAACGGTATTTTGTTTATTCAAAATTTATCACCTTAAAGATATAAGCCCTGCCATGGAGCCTCGACTGTTTCCCATTATTCTGTGGGAATAGAAAAGCTGAGGATAACACATGGTACAAACCGTTGCCTTATCTATATTGTTTAAATCTATGCCACAGCCTAAAAGGGTGTATTCCACAATACTGTTTAGGTCTATATGATATTTTCCGTTGCCCTTTTCAAGGATATAACTATCTACGGTATTTCCAAAGGTATTTTTAAATTCCGTAACTACAGGCTCATCCACTTCAAAATGGTCTAAGCCTATAGAGGGGGAAATTCCGCATACTATGTCCTTTGGATCGCAACCGAAAACAGTTTGCATTTTTTGTACTGTTTTTTGTACTATTTTTTTTACGGTGCCTCTCCAACCGCTGTGAGTAACACCTATGACTTTTCTTTTGGCATCATAGAAAAAAACAAGTACACAATCTGCGGAAAACCCCGTAAGAACAATATCTTTTATATTTGTGATGACACCGTCATAGCCCTCTTCTATATCTCGTGGTTTTAAAAGACCCTTACCTCTGTCTTCTTCGGTGGCTACAACTATATTATCACCATGAACCTGTTTTGTCCAAAAAGTATTTTCTTTTTTTACACCTATGGCATTACATACAAGCTCGTAGTTTTTAAGTATATTTTCTCTTTTATCTTCCCTGAATGCCATATTTAGAGAAGAATAGGAGCCTTGAGAAACGCCGCCTACTCTTGTGGTAAAACAGTGAGGTAACTGTTCAAAGCCTTTAAAAGTATAGTATTTTATACCGTTTTTTTCTGTAAGTACCATAGTTTACTCCTAAAAAGCATTTACAATATGCTCTATATTTCCGTTTAAGATCTCTATAACATCAAATCTACATTTAGCATTTTCTTTTTTGTTTTGAGCTATAAACATAAGTGCCGCTTTTCTGATGCGATTTTGTTTGTACTTTGTAACAGCCTCTCGCGGATATCCCTTTGATATGTCGTTTCTCGCCTTTACCTCTATAAATACAAGATAATCACTATCAATAGCTATAATGTCTATTTCACCGACTTTGGTGTTATAATTTTGAGCGATGATAGTCCAACCCTTTTTTCTTAAATATTCGGTAGCTATTTTTTCGCCTATTCTGCCGTATTCTCTGTTATTCATACAAAATTTCCTATAAACGAATTCCTGTGTAAGGGACAGGGACCGAATTGCCTTAGAGCATTTATATGTTCTCCCGAACCGTAGCCCATATTTCTTTCAAAACCATAGCAAGGATATTCTTCGGCATACTGTTCCATCATTCTATCCCTTGTTACCTTTGCTATAATACTGGCACAGGCTATGGTTATGCTTTTTGCATCTCCTTTTATGATGCCTCTTTGCTCTACTTCCATATTTGGGATAGTAACAGCATCGGCAAGCAAAATATCGGGCTTTAAAGATAAAGAGGAAAAGGCTTTTCTCATGGCGGAATAGGTAGCATTTAAAATATTTATATCATCTATAACGGTATTGTCTTCCATACCTATACCTATAGCTAAAGCTTTTTCTTGTATAAGCTTATAAAGTTCTTCTCTTTTCTTCTTTGAAAGCTTTTTGCTGTCATTTACACCCTCTATAAGCGTATCTTTAGGCAAAACGACACAAGCCGCAACAACAGGACCTGCAAGAGGACCTCTTCCCACCTCATCGGTGCCTGCTATGATATTATAGCCTTTATCGTAATACTCTCTCTCAAAAACATACATTTCCTTTAATCTGTTTTGTTCCGAAAGATGTTTGTCGTATCTTTTCTGTGCGGCAGTTATACAAGCTTTTACACCTGCACGGGTATCATCGGAATACTTCTCGCACAAGGCTAAAGCTTCCTGCAAGTCGGCATTTTTAAATTCATCTTTAATATATGAAATACTAACCATATTGACCTCAATTTTATAAAAAATTCAATATAAAGCTTTTAATCGGAGCTTTCTTAAGGGCACCTCTAAAAACTCATAAATCGTAAAATTTGCTATCTTGCCCGAGTACGTCGTCAATGTCTCTCACCAATGCTCTACATTGGCTTCGAGCCATTTCCTAGTCCTCGAACAAGCTATCTCAATTTTACTTCAATAGCACTTTTTAGAGCTCCCCTTAAATCTAAAGTTTTTTCGATGAATTAGTGTTGAATGTAACCTGTCATATACCGTGATATCGGTAAAGCAGCTTTCTTTTAATAAAAAAAGCATCCCTCGGATGCGTGAGAATGCGGACGGCGGGACTTGAACCCGCACTCCGAAGAACCGGATTCTAAGTCCGGCGCGTCTACCAATTCCGCCACGTCCGCATACAAAATAATTTTACCAAAAAAACACAAAAAAGTCAATATTTTACAACAATATATTTGAAGTGTTTTCTTTTATGAAAAAACCCCCGTCATTTATCGGGGGTTGATTTCTTTGGATATTTTGTTAAAGGTAAAATTTGTCGATATTATATTGACATAATTTCTTTTGTCTTTGCTTCTATGGATTTATCGATATCGGCTATATGTTTATCCGTAAGCTTTTGCATTTCCTCTAAGATCTCATCTCTTGTGTCTTCTGTGATCTCGCCGCTTTTTTCAAGCTTTTTAATGTGGTCTACACCGTCTCTGCGGATGTTTCTTATAGCTACTTTGGTATCTTCGCCTTTTTTCTTTATATCCTTTGTAAGTTCTTTTCTTCTTTCCTCTGTAAGCTCGGGGAAAATAAGGCGTATAACCTTACCGTCGTTATTGGGGTGTATACCTATATCAGATGCGTTTATAGCTCTTTCTATAGCCTTAAGCGTAGAAGCGTCGAAAGGATTTATAGCTATAACTCTCGCCTCGGGGGAAGAGATATTTGCCAGCTGATTTATAGGCATCTCAGTGCCGTAAGCCTCTGCTGTTACTTTATCTAATACATGGGGGTTAGCTCTTCCCGCTCTAACGGTTATAAGCTCATTTTCAAGAGCCTTAACGCTCTTATCCATTTTTTCGGAATATACTTTTGTGTAATCAGACATTTTTAAACCTCCTTAGACGGTAACCACTGTACCTATTTTTTCGCCATGTGCGGCTCTTATAATACTGTTTTCTTCGGAAAGGCCGAAAATAACAACAGGTATTTTATTTTCATAGCAAAGATTTGCCGCCGCAATATCAACAACTTTAAGATTTTTTTCAACAATATCCTTACAAGGTATCACATCAAATTTCTTGGCATCCGGGTGTTTTGCGGGATCTTTATCATAAACACCGTCTACCGCTTTAGCAAAAAGAAGAGCATCAGCTTCAAGTTCACAGGCTCTTAAAGCTGTAACGGTGTCTGTTGAAAAGAAGGGATGCCCTATTCCCGCCGCAAATATAAGAACATTTCCTTTTTCAAGCTCTTCTATAGCCTTGTCTTTATTAAACATCTCGGTAACAGCACCTATGGTTATGGGAGTCATTACCTTTGCTGTAACACCTTGTCTGGCACAGCAATCGGAAAAATAAATGGCATTCATGACTGTGGCAAGCATACCTATTTGATCTGCCTTTACTCTGTCCATATCGGGGTCTGCACTTCTGCCTCGCCAGTAGTTCCCTCCACCTATAACAAGACAAACTTGGCTTCCTTCCGAGATAATGGTTTTTATCTGTTCTATAACAGCATTTATAGTGGAAAGATCGTAACTTTTATCGGTATTCCCGGCTAATGCCTCTCCACTGAGTTTAAGGATAACTCTTTTATACATATTTCCTCCTATAAAAAAGCCGTAAGCCAAGCGACCTACGGCTTTGAGTTTTATTCTGTACGAACTACGTTTATAGAAGCAGTTTCGTAGGAGTTTGTAGCAGGGTCGACAGCCTTTATAAGAAGTATACCGTCATCACCCAAGGACATTTCCACATATACGGGTGTTCCTCTGGGTACGGGTGCAGAGAAGCCAAGGGTAATATCCATAAGCTTTCTTCCGCTGTCGATATCGGCATATTCCTCTCTGGACTCATTTTCATATACACCAAAGAGAACCGATGTCTGACCGTCTATAAGTGTTTCAAACTCATGCTTAACAACAGGCGTGGGAAGAGGTGTCTTTGCGATAACCATGTTGGCGATCTTTTCTTCGTCTCCCGCATAGGTGTTTGTACCGTAAGAGAAGGATGCAAGCTGGAGAACCAAGTTGTCATTTGCTGCAAAACGAGCGGCACCGAAAGCTATAGCCTTATCGGGACGATGAAGGTGAACTCTCGCTTCTTCGCCTAATATACGCTGAAGTCCGTTCTTAACCTGAGGCATAAATGAAGAACCACCAACCATAACTACATGGAGATGCTCGGAGCCTACAAGATTGTTTCTTTCAACAAGCTTTTTGGTGATATCCATAGTCTCGTCTATAAGTTCTTTTGTAGCCTCTTCAAATTCTTCTCTTGAAACGTTTACATCATAGAACAAACCGTCAAACTGTACTTCGACCTCTGTTCTCATATCCTCTGAAAGTTCTTCTTTAGCTTTTCTTGCAGCCATAAGAAGATCGTGACGGGAACGTGCATCTCTTGAAAGATCTATCTGGCAGTCACGCATAAATACTGTCTGTAAATAGATAGCAAATCTTTCATCGAAGTCTTTACCACCTATTTCCGTACCGTCGAAGTCCACAACTCTGTAAGGCTGTTCCTCAAAGGGTGTGGGGATGACCAAAGCGACGTCGAAAGTACCGCCACCAAGGTCGTATACAAGTACCTGGTCGGCTGTACTTATCATTTCACCATAGTCTATAGCAGCCGCAACAGGCTCCTGTATAAAGTTCTTGATAGTGAGACCTGCGCCACCGTCAAGTCTTGATACCTCTGCAGCCTTTCTCAAAAGAGTACGCTCGTTATCACCAAATCTTACGGGAACGGAAAGAACTGCCTCGTATACGGTTTTTTCTCTAAACTCTGTTTCAAGCTGTTCATTTGCCTCGGAAGTTATCTTTGCGATTATACGAGTACAAATATCACCTGCACTGTATTGTATACCGTCAAGATCGTATACAGTACCGTTGGGCAACTCACTTTTTACGTTTGCCACAACACACTCGGGATTTCTGTTACCGTATGCTTCGGCCTTAACTCCCACCATTTCGCCATTTCTCTTATCAAAATAGAACACCGAAGGGATACCTCTGTTACCGTTATTTGTCTTCATAGACAAAAGGGATCTGGGTTCCCCGTTTATTACAATAGCAGGGAAAGAATAACATGTACCAAAATCAATGCCTAATTTCATAATCTACACCTCATCATTGCTTTATCGTTTTAACAACAGCCTTGAGCAATACGCCACCGCTGTTTTTGAATCCTACATCAACACAATCCTCTATAGTTACATCAAGACCTTGTGAGTCAAGCTCAACGTCATCATGCAACTCGGGATCGAACTTCTCGCCTTTCTTTGGGATATACTCCTCTACTCCTATGGAGTTAAGTGTTTTAACTATACGCTTTCTTACCGAACTTATAGTTGCGTATACTCTCTTTATACCGTCATCTTCCATAGAGAGTTTGTTCATATCCTTGTTATCAAGAAGCTTGTCGATTTCTCTAACTCTTGATGCAAACTCGGAAAAAGGTTTGTTCCAAAGGGAATTTTGAAGAGACTCCACAGCCTTTATGGTGTCATTTAACTGCTGGCGTATATCCTTTGAGGTCTCGTCAACTATAGTTCTTGCCTTTTCATACATTTGTATGTGGGCTGTTGACTCCTCATCTTTACTCTCTTCTCTTCTGAATTCTCTTACAAGCTTTTCATACTCTTCAAGAACATTTACATTGGTCTCGGATTGAGCTTCGTCTTCTTTGGCATCATTATCCTTGTTATCCTCATCCTTGGCCTTTTCATCCTTCTTGGCAGTTTCTTCTTTAACTTTTTCGCTTTCTTCGGCAGCTTTTTTCTTAATTTCCTCTGCTTCCTTGTTTGCAGCGGCTATGATCTCGTCTGCCTTTGCCTGAGCTTGATTTTGAACGACAACGCTGTTACTCATTGCCATATCGGATATTTCTTTTGCTCTGTTATTTGCCTCGTTTATAATTTGCTTTTGTTTTTCGGTAGCCTCGGCAATAATCTTCATACTTTGCTCGGTAGCTGCCTTTACATCGTTTTCGCTTTGCTGGATATCATTTTCGTTTTCTTCCGCTATCATAGCAAAAGCTCTCTTCTTTGCGCCCGTGAAGAAGTTATCGTCACCGTTTAAAGTCTTTATTCTTATAACGGGGATCTTCTTATCTTTTTTATCTTTAAGGTCATCAAAGAAAATAAGTGTAAATTCTTTGTCAAAAGAAAGATCTTTCATGGGAATAAGAAAATTCACATTATCGGGTTCTTCCTTTGTAACATATTTAAATTTACTTTTAGAAACATTCATAAGAGTAAAGTTAGTATCTTTTCCGTCAACTCTTATAAACTCTCCTGCTGGAAAAACTTTTGAAAGCTTTTTACCGTCAAGAACCTCTCCTCTTTTGGCAACAACAACTCTTGCCAATTTATCGTCCTCATATACAGTTAAGCAAATATTATCGTTCAAATCATTCACCGCCGTTTCAATAAATTAAGGTATCTCTTTATCCGATGTTTTTTCGGATGTGTCACTATACCCCCTATTGTATTATATAATACTCCTATATTCCAAATCCGTCAATAGTTTGAGTTGTAAAATTTATGTAAACTGTTACCTGTCAAAATCATATACAAGTACACCTACATTGCCGTAGTCGGTATTTACCACAAATCTGTTCCTGTGTCTCAATACCATACTTGCCCCGGGCATTACCTCAAACTTTGAACCGTCTTGCTTTTGACACTCCCATGTTAGTTCCGTTTCGTTTTTAATACCTTTTATATCGGGATTTAAAGGGTTGGAAACAATGGAGGCAAACTTGGAATAATCTTTTAGGAAGGGTGAAAGCATCTCTCCCGAGAAGGAATCGCCCACCTTTGTTTCCACGATCTTTTTTCTCTTTCCGTTTTCGAATATAAGTACACATACACCCGAATATTGTTCTCTTGCCTCGGAGGCGTGTATATGTTCTTCTTCCTGCCTTTTGGCTTCGGGAAGTTTTTGAAAACAATACATACATATAGGTGCATATTTATTTACATGCATACCGCAATGGGGGCATTCTGTAAGTTCGGATGCCATTATAGTGTTTATGGCATTTACCCACTTTGCTTCGTATACTCTGTAGAGAGGATCCACACCCTTTGTGAAAGCCTCTGTAAATACGTCTCTTATAGGTTTTGGTGTTATCTGCCACCAAGCATTTACATAGCCGAAGTTATCTTTGTCCTCTCCCACATAGTTATCGGGATACTTTTCATCAAATATGAAATGGGGTTCAGTACAAAGTAAATTCATATCATTGTATCTGTCGTCGTTAAGTACAAGTTCCCCATCAAAAGGATGATGCTTTACCCATAACAGGAAAAGGAATACGGCTATTTGCCAAAGGTCTGTTTTGGTGTTAGGGTTATTTATACCCTTTAATATCTCGGGTGCTATAAATCCCGGAGTACCGCTTACGGAACTTCCGCACTTTGTAGCATCTATCCTATCGGGATCGTTTACCTGTATATTATCGGGATCGAATACAAATATATTGTTGTCCTTATCAAAGGATAAATTGTCTCTGCTTATATCCATGTAGCAATACCCTGCGGAATGCAGTGCATAAAAACCTTTTAAAAGCTTTATGCTCATTTGACAAAGCATAAGGTGATCCCACTTTGCTCTGCCGTTTGCTCCATGTAGGAGTACATCTTCATAGTTGTAAAGATGTTTTGTATTTATATACTCCATTACATATCCAAAAGAACGATCGTTCTGTATGAAATCCACAGGCCACAAAAACTTGACTTTGTCTACTCTCGACAAATTGGAAGGTCTGCCCTTTATGACCATATCCTGGATATGTTTTTTCTGGTTAGGATCGTCCTGCCAATACCATTTTATTACCCAATCTCTGCCAAGGCTGTTTGCAAGGTATATACAACCCTGACCTCCGGAGGAGTTAAGTTCTTTTGTTATGGTATAGGCACGATTTTTGGCACTCATTATTGTAGTGTTTATTTCAAGTTTTGAACGCGCCACAGTAACTCACTCCTTTACATCAAATTTGAAAACAAAGTTAAAAACTTCATTTCCTATCTTCACCGGCAGTTTCTCAACCTGTTCATCTATAGTATAAATTCTGTTACCCTGGGAGTTAAAACCAAAATACGGCTCCCAAGTACGTGTGTCTTCCCCTTTAAGATATACATCGTCCTGTATAAGAAACATCAATGCACATCTGAAATTCCCCTTTGAATCAACTCCCCTTATAAGTTTAAATATACAGTCTCTTTTGGTATCTTCTATGCCGAAATGCATAGGTGAATATTCGGTGGAAATAAGTCTCTTGCTTTGTTTTTGTGCTCCCACAAGAAGAACTTTCGTCCCCGTACTTTCCGCAGTAACATAACCGAAGGCCTCTCTTGAACACTTAGGACAAATAAGAGGGTTCGGACCCATACCGTACAATCCTTCCCCACATACACATCTTGCCGAAAAAAGGCGTTTTTTTATGTTGTTCGGATAGGAATACTGTATGGTATCGCTTGAATTGACATCGGTAAGAAACGGCAACTTTTCCACATTGCGCAAAAGCAAAGAAATTTGATATTTTTCCAAAAACTCCGAAAAGAGAAGATGGGAAGATGTATTTATGAAAAGCTGTCTTTTCTCATATCTGTCTACTATTGTGGAAAGATTATATTCTTCTAAAAGTTCCTCTCCCGTAAAGAGTTTATACAGTATTACGGAAAGGAAAAAATTGTTGGTGTTTACAGTAGGCTCCGAATAAGAGTGAGGTCCCATCCTGTTTGGTGATGCAAAGTAATAAGCAGGATATATCTGCTCCATAAATTTAAGCTGAGAAGATGTATAAGGTAACATTGCGGGAAAAATATCAAGCATTACTTTTCCGCTATCAATATCATACAAGAACATATTCTCATCAAAATTTCTTATATAAATTTGAAGATTGTTCAAGGTATGAAATATTTTACAAAGGTCCGAGGCTATTTTAAGCCTCATATCCGTAGTGGGTGCGAAACCGTAATCGCCTATTTTTTTCCTTTGTATGACCCTACCGTCGGGCATGGTGTACTCATACTCTCTGCAGAACATGGAGCTGAAAAGATACCTTTTTTCTTTGTTGAAAGGGTATTTTAAATAAAGCACTCCCGCTTTAAATTTGGCACTTGCTATAACGAAGCCCTGTTCATCGGAAAGAGTGTGTATTACCTTCTTCATTGATGAAAGTATATCCTCATCTACAACATAGCAATACGGATAATTGTACACAAAATTTTCAGACTTATCCTGCTCGTATGAATAGTAAAGCCCGTAATTAACACTATTATATTTTTTTTCACCGTTTGCATTTGCCATACTCTATACCTTAAAATTCACCAAATACCAAAGAGTCGTCATCGGGATCGAATTGGTGAGCATGATTTACGACAAACCCGTAAAGCATAGAATCCATTTCCTCCCCGTGATACTTTTCTCTCAGTTCGTTTATCTTTTCAAATCTTCCTGTTTCTTGCCAAGGATCGGCAACACCGTCACTCATTATAAGAGTGGCATCAAATATACTTTTAGGGTAGAAGGATACCAAAAACTCTCCCACATTTAAATCGCACATGGAAGTATTTACAGCATCTCCCACTTTTCCGAAATCACAAAGAGACATAACATCCACCATTTCTTTGTAGTTTCTGTTCAGCATATATAAACCGCCGTCACCTATTGCAAAACATATTATAATATCATCACATACTATACTGGAAAGCAGTGTAGTGCCGTATTCCGTAGTTATATTCAACCTTTGTTGTCTTGTAAGGCTGTCATATTCGGGAAATGCCTCGTCAAAGTTATCACTCAGATCAAACAAAGAGGATTCTTTTTCGTATACCTTCAAAAACCATATATCAAGAAGGTCTTTCAAAGCGGACTTACTTCTGAAAGCCCTTATCATATCTTCCTGAGAATAGTTTTCTTTCGTATATCTATCTACCAATTCTTTTACAGACTCTACAGCATACTTTGCTCCGTACTGACTGTTGGAACAACATGAGTGTCCGTCGGCAACGGCATAGACAAGGTATCTGCCTCTTATAAAGGCTCCCGAAAAATCTTCACAAGGCTTATTTTCCGCAATATGCCCCTTACCCTGTACCGTTACCGCCACACCTGTCAGGCCATCTTCTTCCTTATAGTCAAAAATATGATACTTTTGTGCATTATCATCAATATTGCCCGACATAATTCATCTCCGTTTCAAACATTAACCTTCCGTATCGAAAATATCGAAAACATCTATATCATCAAAAACATCCATATCATTTTTGAATGCGGGATTGTTTCCTGCACCCTGCTCTGCAGACAAGTTTATGGTTCTGAATGTAGCTGTACTTACAAGAGTGGCAAGGTAACCGAGGTCCATATCGCTACAATCTCTGAAACCGTTTCTTCCGAATACTTTAAGTTCTTCTGCAGCTATCTTGTTGTTGTTGGTATCAATACCTATAGAACACATTATAGCTCTTTGACCTATTTTGGTTTTGTTTAACTTGTCTATAGCCTGAAGGTAGAGAGAGGCATCGTTACTTTCACCATCCGATACCAAAAGCATGAAAGGTATGGAAAATCTTTTGCCTATATACTCTCTGTAAACATCATCACCTATGCAGCTTAATAAAAGCTCAAGAGCAAGCTCTGTAGGTGTACCTCCGTCGGGTTCGTTAAGAGGAATATCCGTCCATACAAATTCATCTGCGGGAACACCTGCGCTGGGACTACCTACCTTCCACTGTGCACCAAGCTTTCCGAAAGTTATAACTCTTACCTGAATGTCAAGGAGTTGTTCCTTACCTTGTACTTCCTTAAGCTGAGGCCAAAGCTGGTTCATGGCATTATTTACCTCCGCTATACGAGAACCGTTCATAGAACCGGACATATCTACCATAAAGAAAAGAGGTACTACCTTTTTTGTAGGTCCCTGTTGCATCCCTGCCATAAGTTCATTGTTGCTAAAATCAGACATAATATTACCTCCGTTTAGTATATAATGTATTTTCCTTTGTGAAATTACACAAATAACAGCAAAATCTTCGCTATTTAATTGTACAATAACGTTTTAATTTTGTCAATAGTTTACGCCTCATAAAATCCCCTTTTAATTTAAAATTTACGTATTTTGTGTATGTAAAGGCATTTTTGTTGCTGTGCGATCTTGTTTTTATAAAAAAGTCGTGTTTTTCACAAATAAAATTTGCAAAAAACACGACTTTTGGTTTACTTTGTTATAAAGGGGGCCTCTAAAAACTCATAAATCGTAAAATTGGCTATCTTGCCCGATTACGTCGTCAATGTCTCTCACCAATGCTCTACATTGGCTTCGAGCCATTTCCTAGTCCTCGAACAAGATATCTCAATTTTACTTCAATAGCACTTT
>JAFSVK010000169.1 GCA_017444985.1 Bacillota bacterium | reverse complement strand
TAATAGAGGAATAATGAGAGAGCCGCCGCACACTTTGGCACTTTTGTCAAGTGCTTTTTTGAAATTTTAATATTTTTTACATAAAAAAAGTTTTAGACCCTTTTGGAATCTAAAACTTAAATTCTTAACTTAATGACATTGCTTCTCCACCTGTAAAGTGCTCTTGCCTTTCTTCGCATTTTATTTTTAAGCTTCTGTTTTGCATGGGGAGCAATATCCACACACTCACCTTTTATAAAAAAGCCTAAAAATTCAAAACCGCTGTGGGGCGGATATATCAGTGTTTTTTTCCCGTTTACCTCTAATCCCCTTTTCTCTATTTCACTCTTTAAAACTTCGGTGAGGTGCCGAGCCTCCTCCAAAGTGTCCGCAAAGAACAAAATATCATCGGAATATCTGAAATAGTATTTTACATTCTTTGAAAAATACTCATCCAAGCTTTTAAGATATATATTAGCAAAAAAAGATGATAAAGGGCAGCCTGCCATAGCACCCTTATCTTCATAAACAATTTCTTCCCCTACCTTTACCCTTTTATCCTTTACAAAACGGGTAAGAAAATCTCTCAGGGCGATATCGTCTTTTATCTCTTCTTCTATGACCCTTGCCAGCTCTTCTTGTGGTATGGAGTTAAAGTAGTTGTGTATGTCCAGCTTCACACAGTATTTTTCATCTTTATATTTAATAGCCTTTATTTTTTTAACGGCTGTATGGGCACTTTTGTTTTTTCTGAAAGAGTAGCAGTTTTCATTCATAAGGTAGTCGTACTTGTACATAAGGTGACACAGGCACTTTAAAATATACCCCTCCTCTTCTTCAAAAATGTATACGCACCTTTTTTCTTTATTTTCGTTCTTGCTGATATACACCTTTTCGGGTGGTGAAAATACAAAACTCCCCTCCGTTATCTTCTCCACCTTTTCAAGGTACTTTTCCTCTTCTATAAAATCCCCAAGCGCTTTTTCGTATTTTTTATAAATATGTCCCTTTTCTTTTTTATGTTCAAAAAAGGCACACCAATTTTCTTTTCTTTTAAGTTCATCCAAAAGCCCCATAGTTCGCTCCTTATCCCCTTTTTATTAAAATTGTACCATTTTGTAAACTTTTATGCAACACTTTGTTAAATAAGTAAAAATATGTCCGCACCAAAACCAATCGCTCCGACCCTCTTCATTACTTTTTGGCTGTCTTGGGTTTTGTTGTGCATAAAAAAACACCCTTCGGTGCTTATACATTCTTATACGTTCACTTCGCAATTTGAGCTGTCTGAAAGAGAATATTGATTTCATAAACGGCGATGACATTGAAGAAACTGAAGATGAAATTGATGAGACACGAACAAGAGACTTTTATTTACGGTAATAATATTATGAAATTTTGCATTTAAGTGTTACCGATATTGACATTTTGAGCAGTCTGATAGTTGACATATGTCAAAAGCAGCTGTATAATAATTATATCTGACATATGTCAAAAATGGAGGTGATACGATGCCACGTCCTAAACGGTGCAGACAGATAGGCGGCTATCCCGAATATTGGAATTTTTACACCGACAGTGAAGAAGAACCGATAACGATAATGCTTTCGCTTGAAGAATACGAGACTATACGTCTTATAGATCTTTTGCACAAGACACAGGAAGAATGTGCTTTGGAAATGGATATTTCAAGGACAACAGTAACGGCGATATACAACAGCGCAAGGCAAAAACTTGCAGATGCGCTCGTAAACGGTAAAAATCTTGTAATATCGGGCGGAGATTACAGACTTTCTCCCGATATATCAACAAATATCAAAAAGAAAGGAAATGATAATATGAGAATAGCGGTAACTTATGATAATGGTGAGATATTTCAGCATTTTGGCAAAACTGAGGAATTCAAATTTTACGATGCAGAAAACAGTAATATAGTAAACGAGCAGGTCGTAAGTACAAACGGTCAGGGACACGGTGCGCTTGCGGGCTTTTTGAAAAACGCCGAAGTTGATGTGCTTATCTGCGGCGGTATCGGCGGAGGTGCGCAAATGGCGATGCGTGAGGCAGGTATTCGGCTTTACGGCAGAAATTCGGGCAACGCTGATGAAGCGGTAAAGGCATTTTTATCAAATACACTTGTTCAAAACGATAACCCCACCTGCGATCATCATGGACACGGCGAAGAACACAGCTGCGGAAGTCACGGCTGCAAACACTGATATATTTTGGTAAAGGAAAAGTATGTATAAATTCAATATTCCAATCGAAAAGAAAATAAGGGTAATAATAGATACGGATGCCAAAAACGAGGTTGACGACCAATTTGCAATAGTTCAGGTGGCTTTGAGCGAATCGTTTGATATGAAAGGTTTTGTTGCCGCACATTTCGGCAAGGAGAAATCGCCCCACAGCATGCAGGACAGCTATGGCGAGATAGTGAAAGTATTGTCGATGCTTGAGGAACACGGCAATATCCCCGTATATCACGGGGCGGAAGATGCCCTTTTATCGGAGGACGAGCCTAAGGACTCGGAGGGCGCAAGGCTTATAATAGAGGAAGCTATGAAAATGACGAAAGGCCGCTTTTTGTTGCCTGTATAGGCGCAATAACCGATATGGCATCGGCTTTGCTTATCGCCCCCGAAATTGCGGATAAAAATATGACTGTTATATGGATAGGCGGCAGGGATTATCCGTCGGGCGGCTGGGAATACAATCTTAAAAACGATATTGCTGCGGCAAATGTTGTTTTTAAGTCAAAAGTCAATTTATGGCAGGTACCGAGAAACGTATACCGAATGATGCCAGTATCTTTGGCGGAACTTATAAACAGGGTATACCCCTGCGGAGAAATAGGCAAATACCTTGCCGAAAATGTTATCCGATTCAATAATGCATCGGTATCACGCCCAACGGAATACCGAATTTTGGGAGATTCCCCGTCAATAGGTCTTATGCTTTACGATGACTGCGGCAAATGGACTTGGCAGCCCGCACCCGAAATAGGCGAAAATATGACTTATATCCATAACGGCAAAAACAGACCTATCCGTGTTTACGAAACCATTGACTCAAGATTTATTCTTGAAGATCTGTACGCAAAACTGAATATGATGAAAAATCAATAAAAATAGCGGTGCTTGGGTGCTATGCCCACGCACCGTGTTTTTAATTACCAAAACTCTGTTTTATCCCAATCACTGTTTTGTACTCAATCTTGCCCCCATTTGACAGGCATTTTCAAGGTCTTTCGGAAAAGCCGTTTCTCTCATCATTTTTTTATGTTCTTCGTTGAAACCGCCCATATTGAATTTGCTGTAGTCATTTACCTGCAAGGTGTCGCAGCAGGGGTATATTTCCACATTTCCGTTCAGGGCGGAAAAATGTTTTTCAGTTCAAGTGCTTTTGCACCGTACCACTTTTCATATATCTCATAGGGTGCATTCATTGTAAGGATAATACCTACATTAATTTTACCCTTAAAATAATTTGAATAATCGTCGTAAGACAAGGCACAAAAATGCAGACGTTCAATAAGTGCGTGGACTTGACTTGTTATGTCACCAAGGTAGATAGGTGAGCCGATAATCAGAGTATCGGCGGCAAAAATTCGGTCTATGACAGGCGACAGATCGTCTTTCCAATAGCATTTTTATAAAAAAAAGCTCCTAATTTGTTATAATCTATGTAGGAATAAGGATATCAACCAAACATAAAGTAACAAAGGAGAAGCTCTATGAATAGTATAAACGAAATACAGTTATTTTGCAACAAAAAATTTAAGCTTAACTTCAATGGTGGCGAACTTTCATCCGACGGCGGTCTTTTGATGATCAAAGAATTCCTTTCAGCGCTTGGTTTCGAAAAGCTCATAAAGGATACATTCAAGACCACAGATACCGCTACAAAAGTAGTCCACTCCGGCAGATATATAAAATTCAATCTGTGCAGTAGCTGCCCATACAAAGATGAGGTTTGCCAAATCTTTGAAAACATTTGGCAACTTAAAGTAAAATTGGAATAGAAAACAGTAACTATAAATGCACCTTAACAACCCCCAAAAAAACGTTAATTAAGAGCTACGGGAGAAGTCTGCCCTTTTTTGGCTCCTATTTGGACGAATTTCCGGTGCTTACACTTTGAAAATTATTTCAAAGCGATTGTTGAGTGGTTTTAGGGTGCCATGAATAATTCAGGATTAGTATTGTTATATTCTTTGTGATTATCATAGTAAATCTTCTCCTCTATAATATTCACCACAATCTATGGAGTTACCTAATAAATGAATATTATTAAGGAACCTCTAAAAAATGCTATTGAAGGGGACCTCTAAAAAGTGCTATTGAAGTAAAATTGAGATATCTTGTTCGAGGACTAGGAAATGGCTCGAAGCCAATGTAGAGCATTGGTGAGAGACATTGACGACGTAATCGGGCAAGATAGCCAATTTTACAATTTAT
>JAFSVK010000168.1 GCA_017444985.1 Bacillota bacterium | reverse complement strand
GTCGTTTGTTTCCTTTGTACCGTCAATCGAAAGAACTACATTAGACATATTCTTGTTTATGTAGTCCATCTTATCATCGTCAAGAAGAAGTCCGTTTGTTGTGATTGTAAAGCGGAAATTCTTGTCGTGCTTTTTGCCTTCTGCGCGGGCGTAGTCGGTTATTTCCTTTACGACCTCAAAATTCATTGTCGGCTCGCCGCCGAAGTAATCTATTTCAATATTATGGCGATTGCTGCTGTTCGCAATAACGAAATCAATCGCCTTTTTGCCGACTTCCGCGCTCATAAGACTTCTGCCGCCGTGGAATTCGCCTGTGTCTGCAAAGCAGTATTTACATCTCAAATTGCAGTCGTGAGCAATATGCAGACAGAGCGCCTTCACAATCGAGCCTTTGTGCCAGTTTTTAGCGAACTGCTCATATGTATCCTCTGCGAAAAGCTGACCGGCTCTGTAAAGGTCGCAAATCTCGGCGTAGCTTTCCTCTATTTCGCTTTCGCTGTATTTATCCGACATACCCTGTTTAATATAACCGGGACAGACATTTTCAGCCGTAAACGGCTCTAACGTGTAATCCAGCATATCGTACATCACGTCGTCAACAACGTGCACCGCGCCCGAATATATGTCCATAACGATATTCATACCGAGCTGTTTAAACTTATGTATCACTTAATAAAACTCCCTTGTTTATATACAGAAAATCACCGACCGTTAAGCCGGTGATTTTAGTTCTCTACCGATTAGTTGTTTGCGTTCTCGCACTTCTGGTTTGCAACTGTGCAGCTTGTCTTGCAGGCTGACTGGCAGGATGTCTGGCATTCGCCGCAGCCGCCGTGAACAGCGCTTGACTTCAGGTTTGCGTTGTTTAGTGTCTTTACGTGCTTCATATGTGTTTCCTCCTGTATTCAATTATTTAATACAAATACAGTTTACCATAATCTTGATAAAAAGTCAATACTTATCTGTTGCCTATAACCGCTCCCAAAAATGCCGACGCTATTATACCGCCTATTATGCCGGCTGTATGCACATTAAAGGTAAGACGGCCGTTTAAAATAAGAGATACGGTTATAAGCACAGCCGCAAATATCGCGCACATAAGGGCTACGTGCGCGAGTTTTTTCTCCGGCGCTCCGTGCGCGATAAGCGCCGAGCCGCACATAACGCCAAGTATTACAGCCGCGTATGCGCATATTGTAATAACTGTATCGCTGACAGAAGTAAAATACGCAAGAAGCGAAACTATGAACAAAATCACCGCTGTAAGTCCTATGGATATTGCGCTTGCCCTTAGCACCGCTTTTATATTTACAGACATAAAAAAACCTCCTTAATATACTGCTAATTCAATATATTAAGGAGATTTGATATTTATACTTAGTTTTTGGAGGCTTCAACAGTTCTTACAGCATCACGCTCAAACTTTAAAACACTCTTTTCATCGGGTGTTCCGACATTGCCTGTTTCTATCCAGACAAATTCATCCTTAATCTTTGAAACCTTACCGACAATACCGCCGATGGTGACAATCTTATCGCCCACCTTCATAGCGTTTATCATTTCTCTTGTTTCCTTTTCGCGCTTTCTCTGCGGTCTGATCATCATAAAATAGAGAAGTACGATAATAAGAATGAACGGGAAGAATGTCATTACCATTCCCATAATGTTGTTACCCTGCGGCTGCTGAGCCGCCTGGCCGTTTGCGTCCTGTGTTGTCGTTGCCTGCTGCTGAGTGTTCTGAGCTGCCTGCTCGCCCTCTGCAAATACTACAGTGTCTAAAATATTCATCGAATACTCTCCTTCAAATTTATTTCTTTAGTATTTTAACACTTATTTATCCACTTTGCAAGTAAATTTGGAAAATTTATACAAGTCTTTTAATATTTTCAGCCATATCTGCCAGTTTTTCGTATTCAGCTACAAGAATACCGTGCTCGGTTATGTATGTAAGCTGCAGAGGATATTTTGATTTCTTTGATGAAAATTCAGACAATACCGCCCTCCCCTTTGCCGTTTCGCCCGAGGCGCGGAGAATGTAGCAAAAAGTTTCACCCAGCTTGTATAAGCTGCTTTTTAAAAGAATTTCTTCGCTTAAAAGCACAAGAGCGCCGCAAAGGTCATCAAAAACTTCAAAATAGTAAATCTCCGTATCTGTTTTTTTCTTTTGCCTTGCGGTAATCGTTACGCCGCGTTTTATATCAGAGCGCGTTATTTTGCTGCTGCCGCTTTTTATACGGCTTACAACTATGCTCATTCCCTCGCTTGACGGCGTCGCTTCGACAACCACCTGCCCGTTATACGGGTTAAAACCGGTTTCAACACGTATCGTTTCCATTATATTGAATAAAAAATTATGAAGCTCCTTTGAATTCGGGGAAAGCTCCGCTATATCAATGTCAAAACTTATAAGGTCGGCCATTGTAAGAGTAACCTTGATTTTATCGCTATTCAGCCTTTCTATCCGCACTGTTTGTTCACCTGCCTTTGATGAATATATTTTATTATACTATATAAATATCGTTTTGGGAATAGATTTTTTGATTTTTATTTTTAAAATTTTTACCAAGCCGGGTATAT
>JAFSVK010000167.1 GCA_017444985.1 Bacillota bacterium | reverse complement strand
TGCAGATTTCCTTGCGTATTTGAAATATATCAGAAAAGTAAAAATAAACAACGTCTGGCATACCGGAGAAATCACCAAGGCATCACAGACGTTGTTGGATAAAATGAATATTGATATTACTTAATAATTTAAGAGTTTGGGGTTAAATCTACCTTAAACAACAAAGGCTGTGAAAAACACATTTCGGTTTTCACAGCCTTATGGGAACCTCTAAAAACTCATAAATCGTAAAATTGGCTATCTTGCAAAGGTTAGTCGTCAATGTCTCTCACCAATGCTTTACATTGGCTTAGAGCCATTTCCCAATCCTCGAACAAGATATCTCAATTTTACTTCAATAGCACTTTTTAGAGCTCCCCATAAAAAAAACTCTTGACAAAAGAAAAAATATTGTGTACAATCTAATTGTAAACAATAAATGTTTTCCAAGGAGGTATATATATGAATGTTTATGATTTTAAACTTGAGGGTGGAGATGGGAAGGTTTACGATCTTTCCGATTATAAGGGAAAGGTGATGCTTATTGTAAATACGGCTACGGGTTGTGGTTTTACACCGCATTACGAGCCTTTGGAAAAGATGTATGAACAGTACAATGCGAAGGGTCTTGAGATAATAGATGTGCCTTGCAATCAGTTTGCGGGGCAGACTCCGGGTACGGATGAGGAGATACATTCTTTTTTTACTTTAAAGTACAACACACAATTTCCACAGATGAAAAAGAGTGATGTAAACGGAGAAAATGCTCTTCCTCTTTTTAAATATTTAAAGGAGCAAAAAGGCTTCGAGGGCTTTGGAAAGGGACCTAAGGCGGCTATGATGGCGGGCTTGCTTTTTACTATAGACAAGGACTACAAAAACAATCCCGAAATAAAGTGGAATTTCACAAAGTTTCTTGTAAATAAAAAGGGTGAAGTGATCGCACGCTTTGAGCCTACGGAAGATATGAAGAAAGTGGAAGAGGCTGTAGTTAAGGCATTGGAGGAATAATATGTCTCTATACGATTGTGCGGTGGTAGGTACGGGCCCCGGGGGCTTATCCGCCGCTGTCACCTTGAAATTACGACAAAAAAATGTTATACTTTTAGGCACAAACAAACTCTCGGATAAGGTACAAAAGGCAAGCAAGATCGAAAACTACTTAGGTCTTCCCTCCGTAAGCGGAAAAGACCTATATACCGCCTTTAAAAGCCATATAGATGCTATGGGTATTTCCGTTACCGAGGACAGGGTAACGGCTGTTTACAGCCTTGGAGATAAGTTTTCCCTTCAAGGTGCCTCGGGAAATATTTATGAGGCTAAAACGGTCATAATAGCAACGGGAGTATCTCCCTTAAAGACCTTGAAAGGCGAAGAGGAGCTTTTGGGTATGGGGGTAAGCTACTGTGCCACCTGCGATGCTCCCTTGTACAAGGGTAAGGATGTGGCTGTCATAGCCTACTCCAAAGATGAGGAAGAAGAGGTGAACTACCTGGCAGAGGTAGCTCAAAATGTGTATTTCTACCCTCAATATAAAGAGGTGGGCATCATGAGAGAAAATGTGGTAATATCCGAGGGAGAGCCTAAGGAAATATGTCCCGCAAGCCTTAAGACCAAAAAGGTGGTCACCGATAAAGGAGAAAGGGAGGTAAGCGGTGTATTCATATTAAGGCAGTCCGTTGCCCCCGCTCAGCTCATACCCGGTATAGAAACGGAAGGCGGTTTCATAAAGACCGACAAAAAAATGCAAACGAATATAAAAGGACTTTTTGCCTGCGGAGATGTAACGGGACAGCCTCATCAGTACATCAAGGCGGCGGGAGAGGGCAATGTAGCGGCTCTCTCTGCGGTAAAGTTTATTTAAAGGAGAATTAGATATGATAGAGACAATTAAAAATAACGATTTTTCAAAGGTAGAGGCTTCAAAGGTCTCGGTAGTGGATTTTTCCGCAACATGGTGCGGACCTTGTAAAATGCTGGCTCCCGTGTTCCACGAAATAGCAGAGGAATATGAGAATGTTGATTTTTACTCCTGCGATGTGGATGAAAACAATGAGCTTGCGGCAAAGTTCGGCATTATGAGCGTACCTACACTTATGGTATTTGAAAAGGGTAAGGCGGTAGACTCCTTATCGGGTTTCAGACCTAAGGAACAGTTAAAAGATTGGATAGATTCAAGTATTTGAAAGTTTTTGGCTTGGGTCGTATTCGAATTTGTGGCTTTGGAAAAGAAACCTCTCAGTCGGCTTATGCCGACAGCTCCCCGTCAGCCGTGGCTGTTCATGGGAGCCTAACGGTTGTAGGATTTCGTACTGCAAATTCAACACCGCATCCATACATTAACATTCATTGCAGTTTTAGACAATGTATGAAAAAAATATTTCGCAACAACCATAACTGCGACAACGCCTCCCCTGAAAGGGGAGGTGACACGGCGGGAGCCGGGTCGGAGAGGTACCCACCCCGGGAGGGGAAGGAAGCCCTAAGGGCTGACGATGGAACAACCAAATTTTTTGCAAAAGGGTACCTCTAAAAAGTGCTATTGAAGTAAAATTGAGATAGCTTGTTCGAGGACTAGGAAATGGCTCGAAGCCAATGTAGAGCATTGGTGAGAGACATTGACGACGTACTCGGGCAAGATAGCCAATTTTACGATT
>JAFSVK010000166.1 GCA_017444985.1 Bacillota bacterium | reverse complement strand
ATTGAAGTAAAATTGAGATAGCTTGTTCGAGGACTAGGAAATGGCTCGAAGCCAATGTAGAGCATTGGTGAGAGACATTGACGACGTAATCGGACAAGATAGCCAATTTTACGATTTATGACTTTTTAGAGGTGCCCTTTAGTCAATAGATCATTGTTTGTGGAGTACGCTACTTTTACTGCTTCGGAAAAGAAACCTCTCAGTCGGCTAATGCCGACAGCTCCCCTTTCAAGGGAGCCTACCGTGGGGAGGCTTTCTTTCTGCAACTGCAACACCGCATCCGTACATTAACATTTATTGTAGTTTTTGATAATGTATGAAAAAGAAATTACTTCGCAACAACCGCAACTGCGACAAAGCCTCGTCTGAAAGGAGAGGTGGCAGTCTTTAGGCTGACGGAGAGGTTTCGCCACAAAGATATATTAGTAATTACCAAAACCAATGCCGGAAAAAATCAATTTTTTCGCGTAAACTAAAATTTGATTTGGGTCGATATATTTGTCGTTATGAAAGAGAACTAACTTATAACCTTTAAAGCAGGTTATAAAATATATTGCATTTGGCATAACAAAGGTATATAATGAAGTCAAAGGACGGTGATAGGCATGTGTACAGAAGGACAACAGCTTTCGAAAACTGAGGAGATCGTAAAGGGGCTGCGTCCTATAGACGATACGCTTTTCAGAAAAATGTTTAACGGAAATATTCCGCTTACACAGCTTGTACTTAGAATATTTCTCGATAAACCCGACTTGGTTGTAGAAAATGTAAATACACAGTTTGACCTTAAAAAACTTATGGGAGCAAGGTCACTTATATTAGATGCTTACGCCACCGATTCCGAAGGAAAAAAGTACAATATTGAAGCCGAAAAATCCGAAAATCGAGCAGAGCCAAACAGAGCAAGATACCACCTATCCGCTCTTGATGTGGAAAATTCAAAAACTTGTACGGACTTTGACCAATTACCCACAACATACATACTATTTATAACAGAAAAGGATATTTTCGGTGCGGATAAGCCTATATACCACGTAGAGAGAAAAATCATAGAGACCGGTGAGGATTTTAAAGACGGGGAACATATAATATATTTAAACGCTTCATACAAAGATGACAGCACGAATTTAGGGAAATTGCTTCACGATTTTATGTGCAGCGACCCGAAGGATATGATCATCCCGGAAATTTCGAAAAGTGCAAACGAATGGAAGAATACAAAGAAGGGACTGAGTATTATGTGTAAAGCTGTAGAAGATTATGCAAATGCCAAAATAATAGAAATTGCATTAAATCTATTAAAGGCAGGTCAAACGGTAACATTTACCTCTTCAATGACAAAATTAGCAATTGATTTTGTTAAGCAACTCGCCATTGACAACAACATAGCTTATGTAATGTAAAAATGTATCCGCAGGTATGACTTCTATCGTTGCCTGTGGGTACATTATTTTTATGGACAGGAAAAAGAAACCTCTCAGTCGGCTAATGCCGACAGCTCCCCTTTCAAGGGAGCCTAACGGTTGTAGGCTTTCGTTTTTCAAATTAAACACCACATCCATACAATAACATTTCTTGTAGTTTCGGAGAATGTATGAAAAAGAAATTGCCTTGTAACAACCGCAACTGCGACAAAGCCTCGCCTGAAAGGAGAGGTGGCAGCCTTTAGGCTGACGGAGAGGTTTCGCCATAACAACAACTTTGTATTTATCGAAACCAATGTCGGAAAAATCAATTTTTTCGCTTTAGCTAAAAATTGATTTGGGTCAACGAATCGGTAATTATAGAAGACGAGGAAAGAAAAATCAATTTTTTATACGTAGCTAATAGAAATTGTCTTTTCTCCTAATTTTTAGTCGATAAATTACAAATTATGTTTGTAATTTACGAAGAAATAGTGTATAATGTTTTGAGGTAGATTGTCGTAAGACGCAAGGCGTCTTTTGCAGGAGGGAAAAAATGGCCAATAACAGTGGCACAGGGCGTGCAAACAGAGGAAAGCAATTGGCTGAAGAAAGAAACAGAAGATTGGAAGAGGCGCTGAGGTCTTACAGCCCCGATCAGACAAGGGAGGCTGTGGGGCGCCTTCTTGAAGAATATATAGATGAAAGCGGAAAAAACTATTTCAGCCCGGATACTAAAAATCCTACATTATATTTTGGGGAAGATGATTATATAAAAGAGGTGGACACTCACAAACCTCAAGCCGAAAACGAAGAAAAAAAACCAGGTATTATGGACTGGCTTTTCAATAGGGAAAAACACACCTCCAAAGATGAGGAAGAGGAGGAAGATTACGAGGAAGAAGAGGATATAAACGGCAGCGAAAAAGGCTTTGAGATGCCCGCTCCCGAAGAACTTGAGGGCAAAAGCGACAAGGTATATCCTCAAAACGCACCTAAACATCACATATATGAGCGGGATGAACAGGTGGAAGAATTACCCGAAGCCGAGGAAGAAACGCAAGATACGGAAAATATAAGGGAACAGGAAGAATATAAGGAAGAAAAAGCTTCACCCAAAACCGAAGAGAAAGAGGCTTCCAAAGCACCCGAAGTCAAAGATGTGCCCGATTTTGTCAGGAAAGCAGAGCTTATAAGACAGGGTAAAAGGGAAACAGAGCCTCAGTTTTACAGTGCTAAAACAGACAACAACGATAAAATGGATGAGCCCACCATAATTTCCAACGGTCCCATACTGACAAAGGAAATTATTGAGAAAAACGAGGCTGACACCGACAGCCAAGCCCACGGTGAAGAAGAAAGCTATACGGCCGACGACGGTCAGTCGGAGGGAAATATCCAAGAGGCGGAAGAGAAAGATACCGCAGAGCCCATTCAAGAGGAGGAAACTTCTCAACCCGAAGGGGAGAACACAAAGGAGGATGAAAAAGTGGATAGATACAAAGATGACGATATGAACAGAAACGGAAGAGGCTACGGTTATTCCGGCTTTGGGAACGATCTTGAAGAGGATGATTTGGATGCCTTGGATGAAACAAACGAGGAAGATGAGGATGATGCCCCTTCAAGAAGAAGGAAAAAGTCCGATAAAAAGCTTCCTTTCTCTTTTAACTTCGGAAGAGGCGACGATGATGACGACGAAGATGATGAGGATGTAGACGACGAGGAAGATGAGGATGATGATGACGAGGAGTACGGCGGTGGTCTTCCACCTCAGAAGCTTATTGTTATAATAGGAGGTATAGTTATTGCTTGTCTTATAGTTGTGCTTCTTGCTATGTATTCCTCTGCGGAAAATCGCTTGAAGATCGCAAAGCAACAGCTTGCGGAGTATGCTCAATCGGGAGCTAACGGAGACAATACCGAAATAGAGTCTTTAAAGAGTGAAATATCCTCTCTTAAGGCTGAAAATGAGAAACTTAAAAACACAGCTTCCGCACAGGTGGCTGCAAACAACGGTGCTACACAGTCGGTAACAGCTGCAGCGGAGCCTCAAAGCCAGGCTACTACGGCAGATGTTTCAGCTAACAGCGGAAGTGACGAAAATACAAACGATAACGAAAACAACGCAAACGGAGCACCTTCCGTATCTTCCTATACGGTAGAGGCGGGAGATACGGGATATAAGATCTGTAACAAGGTTTATGGCCGTTACAGCGATGAACTTTGGGAAAAAGTTATGGCTGCAAACGGTATGAGAGTGGGAGATGTCTACATTCCCGGTCAGGTCCTCAATATGCCCGAGTAAAGAAAAGTTTTAAAAACAACATTCACCCTCGCAAGAGGGTGAATTTACTATCAACCCAAATGGAGGAGATTATGGATTATTCCGATATGACCCTTGTGGAACTGAGAGAAATTGCAAAGCAAAGAGGTATCGGCAGCATCACAAGGTATAAAAAAGCAGAGCTTGTAGACATACTTGAGAAAGATTCTCCTTTGAACTTGCCTGTGGAAACGGAGCAGGACACAAGGCCCGATTATTTAAAAGAGCTGGACAGCGGCAAAGTGGGCGAGGGTATTTTGGAGGTGTTGGACAGTTTCGGCTTTTTGCGAACGGACAACTACCTAAGCGGTACGGAGGATATATATGTATCCAATGCCCAAATAAGACGTTTTAACCTACGCACGGGAGATAAGCTTTCGGGTAAGATAAGAATACCCCGTGAGGGTGAGAAATTTTCGGCGCTTTTGTATGTGGAGACCATAAACGGCGAAAGACCCGATAAAGCAAGGGGAAGGAAGAATTTCGAAGATCTTACTCCTGTTTTCCCTAATGAGAGGATACGACTTGAGACCACCGCAGAGGAATATGCCACAAGAATAATAGATATAACAGCCCCTATAGGAAAGGGACAAAGAGGCATGATAGTGGCGCCGCCTAAGGCAGGTAAAACGGTGCTTCTCAAAAAAATAGCAAATGCAGTTACTAAAAAATATCCCGATATAAATTTGATAGTACTTCTTATAGACGAAAGACCCGAGGAAGTTACGGATATGCAAAGAAGTATAGGGGGGAATGTGGATGTGGTATACTCCACCTTCGACGAACAGCCCGAGCATCATCGCAGAGTGGCGGAAATGGTTCTGGAAAGAGCCAAAAGGTTGGTGGAACAAGGTCAGGATGTTATGATACTTTTAGACTCTATAACAAGGCTTTCAAGAGCCTATAACCTTTTGGTACCCTCCAGCGGAAGAACGCTTTCGGGAGGTCTTGACCCTACGGCTCTTTATATGCCCAAGAAATTTTTCGGAGCTGCAAGAAATATAGAAGACGGAGGTTCTCTTACCATACTTGCCACCGCTCTTGTGGAAACAGGCTCCAAAATGGATGATGTTATATTTGAGGAGTTTAAGGGCACGGGAAATATGGAGCTCGTTCTTGATAGGACGCTTTCGGAAAAGAGGATATTCCCCGCTATAGATATACAAAAATCGGGTACGAGAAGAGAAGACCTTCTTTTCGACAAAAAGGAGATGGATGCCTCCTATTATATAAGAGGCTCTCTCACCTCAAATGCACAACCTAAGGAAGTAACAAAGAAAATAACGGATCTTATTGCCAAGACCCATACCAACGGCGAGTTTGTGGAAAACCTGCTCTTGGCAAGAAAGAAACAACCACAGTAAACAGTAAAGAAGTAAACAGTAAAGACAAGGAGGAAAGACTATGTTTGAACAGTACGTATTGCCCTATTCTTATGATGCCTTAGAGCCCTACATCGATGCTCTGACGGTTGAGACCCACTACTCAAAGCACCATGCCACCTATACAAAGACATTCAACGAACTTGCCGAAAAAGCAGGCTTTTCCGAAAAGAGTGCCGAGTATATACTGGCAAACCTTGAAGAAGTCCAAGACGAAGGTTTAAGACAGGCACTTAAAAACAACGGTGGCGGCTACTATAACCACAACCTTTATTTTGAGGAAATAGCACCCGAAAAAGGCGGAGAGCCTAAAGGAGTTTTGGGAGAGAAAATAAATGAGACTTTCGGTAGTTTCCAAGACTTTAAAGAAAATATAAGTGCCCTTGCCATAGGAAGATTCGGTTCGGGTTGGGCATGGCTAAACACCGATAAAGAAGGGAATTTGAGCCTAAGTTCTTCTTCAAATCAGGATAACCCCATAAGTATGGGAACGGGACTTACGCCCATATTTACAATAGATGTTTGGGAACATGCCTACTACCTTAAGTATAAAAACTTAAGGGCAAGCTATGTTAAAGAATTTTTCAACATTGTGGATTGGGATAAGGTAGAAGAAAAGTATAAAAATGCGTTGGCATAATATAAAAACGCACCGATATAAGGGCTGTGAAAAGGGCTTTTCACAGCCCTTTTTGGAGAAGTATAAATTGAAGAAAGAAAATATGATATGGCTCGCATTTTTTTTGCTCCTTGCTTTGGTCTGCTTTGTAATATGGCAGTTACAGGGTAAGGTGGGAAATGTGGCGGTTATAAGGCAAGACGGAAAAACAGTTAAAAAAATAGATCTCAATACCGTAACGGGAACACGGGAGTTTGATATAGAGTACGAGGGCGGACATAATACCGTGGAGGTGCAAAGGGGAAAAATACGCATAAAAGAGGCGGATTGCCCCGACAAAGTTTGTGTAAATACAGGCTATATATCTACCTCGGCGGTACCTATAGTGTGTCTTCCGCATAAGCTTACCATCACCATAGACTCCGAAAAAGAAGATGTGGATGTTATAGCGGGGAAATAGTATGAATGCAAAAAAAATAACTTACAATGCCCTCTATCTTGCTATCGCCCTTGCCATATTCACAATAGAGGCACAGCTGCCTCCCATAGTGCCTATACCCGGCATAAAGCCCGGGCTTTCAAATATCGTGATACTTGTTTGTATGATACGACAGGGCAGACCTTCTGCGTTTTCGGTACTCTTGCTTAGAATAATACTTTCCTCTTTTTTTGGGGGTCAGTTTGTATCCTTTGCCTACTCCCTCTCGGGTGGAATGCTGAGCTTTTGCCTTATGAGTGTTCTTACAACTTTGTTTAATAAAAATACGGAAAAAATATGGATAATAAGCGTTTTCGGTGCCATAGCCCATAATTTCGGACAGGTAGTTTGTGCCTGCATAATAATGGAAACGCCACAAATCATAAGCTATATGTCCATACTTACGGTGTCTGCTGTAATAACGGGTATATTTACGGGCTTTTCCGCTATGTACCTTTTAAAAAGAATAAAAAGGGGAACGTGAGCTTCTTTGATGTGACCCCAAAAAGTTAGACTTTTATTGCGTAACAGAATTTGATGTCTGTTACGCATTTTTTATGCAGCCAAAAGGCTAAGCCTGTATTGTACAGGACTCATCCATCCTAATTTCTCTTTAATTCTTTGTTCATT
>JAFSVK010000165.1 GCA_017444985.1 Bacillota bacterium | reverse complement strand
ATTGAAGTAAAATTGAGATAGCTTGTTCGAGGACTAGGAAATGGCTCGAAGCCAATGTAGAGCATTGGTGAGAGACATTGACGACGTACTCGGGCAAGATAGCCAATTTTACGATTTATGAGTTTTTAGAGGTGCCCAATAGCATCGGCACGAGATATTTATGCCGTAACCCTTGCAAGATAGCTAATATCACAATTTATGTTTTTTAGATATCCCCTTAATATATATTCAACATTATACCACTTTATTCTAAAAAAACATATATTTTAATTGATAAATTTTATAATTTTTTTTAATATCATCTACGAATTTGTTAAAGATGACTATTATAGCTTTTTCGACAGAGTCGGAAATTTTATGGGACTTCTAAAAGTGCCATAGAAAATACTATGACACTGAAAAATTTATACATTATTCTTTTGTATTCATTACGTAACTCCAATTTCCCAAAACATTGCCTTTATATGTGTACGTTCTTTCATCAAATAGGTTAAAGCCGTTTTTTTCATAAAACTTGCAATTTTTCTTTGCGTTTGTATTCAATGAAAATGTTTCGCCGCCCTCTTTTTTAACATGAGGGATGAGATAATCATTCAAAAACTTACTTCCGAAACCTTGCCTTTGATATTTTTTGACAACCGTCAGAAGACCTAAATACCGGTTTTTTCCCGGCAATTCGTGACAAGGAGCAGAGACAGAGTCATTCATATTTAGCCACGCTATAGTAGTTCTGATACCACCTATGAACATTGCTTTTAAAGCTCCCTGTTTAATATATTCAAATGTTGTGGGATTCTTATATCCGGGGGAAAATAGATGAGCGACCGCTATGATCTTCTCGGACTCTTTCATTGTTAGGATCTTAATTTTCGGATCGTTGTATTTTGCTTTGATATCACACACAAGCACCGCATCAATAAATTCATATCTTCGTTTATTATTCGGATAATAAACGCTAAAATATTCATAATCACGAAATGCTTCAGCCGAAAGCAAAGCACAAGTCTTTAATTCTTCTTCTTTTGCAATATTGTATTCAATCATGTAATCACCTACTGTTTGATACTATGGTATCAACACTATAAAATCCGAATATGTTTTATCCCATTCTTTTAAATGATCTCTAAGATGTAAACAAATGTTAGAATCATTAGCATTTTATTTTATCTAAGAATGATGAGATTTCCTTTAATTCATCAAAGGTACAAGTTATGGTAGCTTCCGTTAAATGATCTGTAAAAACATAATCCCTGTCATATCCTACTATTTCCATTTTTTCTCTTTTAATTTTTCGTTTGTACTATTCTTTTAGAGGTCCCCTTAATATAATTATAGCATAATGATTTAATGTATGCTATACTGAATTTGTAAATTAAGAAAGGATGTTGTTTTATGGCATCTCACTCATACTCCTCGCAGGCTCATTCAAAGGCTATTACAAAAGGGTACCTCTAAAAAGTGCTATTGAAGTAAAATTGAGATAGCTTGTTCGAGGACTAGGAAATGGCTCGAAGCCAATGTAGAGCATTGGTGAGAGACATTGACGACGTACTCGGGCAAGATAGCCAATTTTACGATT
>JAFSVK010000164.1 GCA_017444985.1 Bacillota bacterium | reverse complement strand
ATAAATCGTAAAATTGGCTATCTTGCCCGAGTACGTCGTCAATGTCTCTCACCAATGCTCTACATTGGCTTCGAGCCATTTCCTAGTCCTCGAACAAGATATCTCAATTTTACTTCAATAGCACTTTTTAGAGCTCCCCTTAAAATGTATGAATATAAATTTCTTTGTGATTACCGTAGCTGTGACTAAGCATCAACATCGACACATTCGCCCGAATCTGTAATTTATTCTTAAAAGGTCGGTAAAATGTAGTGTCATAAGCTATACCCCTTTTAAATTTTTATATTTCCTATCGGTTTAGTATGGATTATAGCACCCAATACATACCTTGTCAATAGTTTTTTTTATTTTTTTAAAATTTTATTTTATTTTCACTCTTCCTCTGCTATAATGTAGGGGACTCGATAACAAGGGATACTCTGATACTTTATACTATAGAGATACCCTAAACACTAAGAGGAAAAAAATATGGAAAAAAATATTAAAAAGGCTGTAATAGCCATGAGCGGCGGTGTGGACAGCTCTGTAGCCGCCTTTCTTATGAAGGATGCGGGTTACGAGTGTATAGGTGCAAATATGAGGCTCCACGGTGGGGATGAGCCTTTGGGAAAGAGTTGCTGTTCCCTTGAGGATGTGGAGGATGCCCGCTCCGTTGCCATAAAACTGGGTATGCCCTTCTATGTATTTAACTTTACGGATAAATTTGAAGAAGAGGTCATATCCAGGTTTATATCCGCCTACGAAGAGGGTCAGACCCCTAACCCCTGCATACACTGTAACAGATACCTTAAATTTGAAAAGCTCTACCAAAGAATGGAAGAGTTGGGAATGGACTATGTGGTAACGGGCCACTATGCCCGTGTGGTAGAAGAAAACGGCAGATTTCTCTTAAAAAAAGCCAAAGATGAGCATAAAGATCAAAGCTATGTACTCTACAACCTTACCAAAAAACAGCTTGAACACGTGCTTTTCCCCTTGGGAGAGTATCACAAGGAGCAGGTGCGTGATATAGCAGAGTCCAAAGGCTTTATAAATGCAAAAAAACACGACAGTCAGGATATTTGCTTTGTACCCGACGGGGACTATGCCTCCTTTATAGAAGAACATACGGGTAAGACCTATCCCGAAGGGGATTTTGTAGATACAAAGGGAAATGTTTTAGGCAAGCACAAGGGTATAATACGCTATACCATAGGTCAGAGAAAGGGACTCGGCATTTCCGCCGACAGGCCTTTATATGTCTGCAATATAGACCCGAAGGAAAACAAGGTCACCTTAGGCGATAACGAAGACCTTTTTGCAACCGAGCTTTGGGCAGACGATATAAACCTTATATCCCTTGACTCCATACCCGAGCCCATAAGGATAAAAGCCAAAATACGCTACAACCAAAAAGAACAACTCGCCACCGCCCTACAGGTGGGAGGAAAAATAAAAGTCACCTTCGACACTCCTCAAAGAGCCATCACCAAAGGTCAAGCGGTGGTACTCTATGACGGAGATGTGGTTGTTGGTGGAGGTAAAATAATATAAAGGAACCCCGACGGAAGGTTTTGATATATTGTTACATCTAAAAAGGAGGAGCCGAAAATTATCGACTCCTCCTTTTCTATAGAAGGTTTAAATGAGAAAAACAATACTTATAAAACTTAATCTCTGTAGTAATCTTTAAATTTTAGCTGCCTAAAATGCCGGAACGACACGCGGGTCGTTCCCTACAGGTCGTACAATAAGCTTATGGGGAGCTCTAAAAAGTGCTATTGAAGTAAAATTGAGATAGCTTGTTCGAGGACTAGGAAATGGCTCGAAGCCAATGTAGAGCATTGGTAAGAGACATTGACGACGTACTCGGGCAAGATAGCCAATTTTACGATT
>JAFSVK010000163.1 GCA_017444985.1 Bacillota bacterium | reverse complement strand
ATCGTAAAATTGGCTATCTTGCCCGAGTACGTCGTCAATGTCTCTCACCAATGCTCTACATTGGCTTCGAGCCATTTCCTAGTCCTCGAACAAGCTATCTCAATTTTACTTCAATAGCACTTTTTAGAGGTACCCATAAATTGGCTTCCCTATAACACAAAAGCACCCTATGGGGTGCTTTTGTTAATGTGCTCAAATCAAAACATACGGAAAAGTCCTATAACTTTTCCTAATATCAATATATTTTTAATATATATAGGTTCGTAATTTTCATTTTCGGGTTGAAGTCTTATAAAATCTTTCTCTTTATAAAAAGTTTTACAAGTGGCACTGTCATCTATGAGTGCTATTATAATATCTCCGTCCTCTGCGGTAGCCTGCCTTTGAACAAGTACCAGGTCACCGTTGTTTATACCCGCATCCGTCATGGAATTTCCGCTTATTCTGAGCATAAAATTTTCGGAACCGTAGGATATATAGTTAGAGGGCACTGAGAAGTAACCTTCTATATTCTGTGTCGCATACAGAGGTGTACCCGCAGCAACAACTCCTATTACAGGAACCTTTATGGCACCCGTACTTTCTTCTGATGCTGTAAAATCATTATCTTCCTGTAAAACAGGTACAAAATTTCTGGACAATGTGCCTATTCTTGAGATATAGCCCTTTTTTTCAAGGTTTGAAATATGATAGTGTGCCGAAGATACAGAGGCTAAGTTTAAGTTGTCACATATTTCTCGAAGTGTGGGAGAAATACCGTTTTTTTTGTATTCATCCACAACAAAATCATATACTTTCTTCTGTGTTTTGGTAAGCATACGGATCGTCACCTTTCATATCTCAATTTTTATTGAAGACTTTGTTCTATTGCTTTTCTTTCGTCTTGTTTTAACGATACCCGTAACGGGTTTTACGGAAGTTTTCTTTTGTTTTATATGCGAGGGATTGAATATATTTACCTTTATATTGTTAGGTGATATTTTTTTTAATATCATAGCTGTGTAATATGCATCGTTATATGCATTGTGAAAAGGTTCGGTTTCTTCTATATTGAGCATTTCCACAGCATTTTTAAGACCAATGACACCTTTTTTGAAATTGAGTTTACTCGATACAATGGATTGCAGGTCTATATATTTTATTAAAACTTTGCACTGCAACATATCATAATACTTAAGATTGGTATACAATGTTTGTACATCAGCCTTGCCCCAAGTTACAAATACGGGTTCATCTCCCATAAATTTCCGAAAATTTTCATACACCTCATTAAAAGGCAGAGCATCTTTAAACTGCTCCGACTCAAAACAGGTTATTTTTTTAACAAAAGGATGAAGTGTTTTGTATAGATTGGGTTTTATAAACTCCGAAAATCTTCCGACAATGTTATAGTTTTCGTCTAACTTTACGGCTCCTATCTGTATTATTTCAAATCTGCATTCCGGAATAGGATCTATAGAAGTATTATTTACAAAATCAAATGCCTGATTAAACTCAAAATCAGTAACGATCAACATACACAAACCTCATATTGAAACAGCGGAGAAACGTATAACACATTTCTCCGCAAAATGTTTATTCTTCTTAAACTGCTTTGAAACAGAAGTTTTCGGAAGTTTCCTTATTTAATATTATCCTTGGCTGTTTCGGAAAAAGCGTTAACAGCTTTTGTTCTGTAATTGCCTTTTTTGTAAGCTATAACAAGTGTCCAAGAGAAGCCCTTATCACCTATAGCATAGTATTTCGTTTTGCTGGATTTGGATATCTTAGCAAGTGCAGGTGACTTTATGGATGACTCGGGTACGAAACAGAAACCGAGGCCTGCATTTGTAAGAAGCTGTGCAGTTTCTATGGAGTTGGTCTCAAGTATTGTGCGAGGCTTCACACCGGAGCCGGAGAATAACTTGTCGGATATCTGACGAAGTCTCTGATCGGGATGTAACAATATGAAAGGCTTTTCATTTAAATCCGAAAGTTCTATGGAAGGATACTCAAGACCTATATCTTTTGTGCTTGAAGGTTCAAAGTCAGCAGGTGCGGCAACATAGATATTTTCCTCTTTAAGGACATCATACTCTATATTTTTATCCTTTATGGGAAGGTTCATTATACACATATCCACATCACCCGAAACCAAAAGAGCCTCAAGTCTTGCGGAAGGAGCTTCTTTCAACACCAATTCAACATTGGGATATTTTTTCTTGAATTTAGGTAAAACAAGCGGAAGAATGGATGTAGACTTAGAGGGAGTAAGTCCCAAATTAAGTACACCAATTTTCAACTCTGAAATATCTTCGAATTTTTTCTCAAGATTTGTAAGGATGTTTGAAACTTCTGTCATAGCTTCGATGTAAAGCTTACCCTCCTGAGTGAGTGAAACGGGTGAGGTGTTTCTGTCAAAAAGCGTAACCTTTAATGAGTCCTCGAGTCGGCTTATATACTGACTTAATGAGGGCTGAGAGATAAAGAGCTTTTTGGCGGCTTTGGAAAAACTTTTTTCCTGATCAATTGCAACGACATACTCATAGCTTTTCAAATCCATTTTCTTGTCCTCCTATAATTTGAATATTATAATAATTTTAAAATAATAGTATTGGAATTATATCGAAATTATAGTACAATAAACTGTAAGAAGTTACAAGTTTTTTTATAAAAGCAAGCGGTTTTTTATAAAAAATTGCACCATTGTATAAATCCAATTGAAATTATATCAAATTTTATTATAAATTTCAAGCGTTTTTATATAATTTAGATGAAATTTTTTTAAAAATTGTAATTAAAGTTTATACGGAGGTGTAAAAATGAGCAGAAAAGAGCAGATAGACACCCTTGTTAATAGAATGCAGGGGCAGCCAAATACGGCAAAAGAAAGACTCGAAAAATTATTTGATGCCAATAGTTTTGCCGAAATAGGTACATTCAATGAGGATGTAGGTGTAGTAACGGGTTATGGGCTCATTAACGGAAAACAGGTATATGCGTTTTCACAGCAGGGTGCTGTGGGTATTCGCCATGCCAATAAGATAGACAATATATATGAACTGGCAGTGAAAATGGGTAGTCCCATAATAGGTATAATGGATTCGAGAGGCCTCAGATTGGATGAAGGTATAGACGCTCTTGAGGCTTACGGTACCATATTTAAAAAGCAATCATCCGCAAGCGGTGTAATACCTCAAATCAGTATCGTTTTTGGCGAGTGTATAGGTGTGGCATCCTTTATGCCCATAATCGCAGATTTTGTTGTAATGCCCGAAACAAAAGCAAAAATGTTTATGTCAAGTCCTTCCACTATTCCGGGTCTTGACGGTAAGGCTACGACCTATGATGAAGTGGGCGGCGGTAAAACACTTGCTGAGGAAGGTATAGTACATTGCCTCTGTAAAGATGAAGAAGAATGTTTAAAAAAGGCAAGAATGCTTGTAGATTTCCTTCCCGAAAATAACTTGGAGGGTATAGTTCCTTCCCAATGTAACGATGATTTTAACAGAACAGATCAAGCTCTTAATGCTATCGTTCCCGAGGATGATATTTCTCCTATAGACATAAAATATGTTATAAATTCTATTGCCGATAACGGAGAATTTTTAGAGACCTACAAAGAATATGCCCCTAATATGATAACCGGTTTTGCAAAATTTGCGGGTATTACCGTAGGTATAATAGCAAATAACGGAGATTTGAGAGTAGATGCTACCAAAAAGGCGGCTGAAATGGTAGGCACTTGCGATGCCTTTAATATACCTCTTCTTACTCTTACGGATGTTTTGGGATATGAGAGAACACTCGAGGCAGAAACAAGAGGTGTTATGAAATACAGCGCAAGGTATATGAGCTACTTTACAAGTGCTACGGTCCCCAAGATAAATTTAATATTGAGAAATGCTATCGGCGGTTCCTACCTTATAATGAATTCAAAGCACATAGGTGCGGATCTGGTATATGCTTGGCCTTCGGCTAAGGTAAGCCTTATGGATGAAAGCGCCGCTATAGAGATCATGGGTGCAAGTAAAGAGGAGTATGCAGCTAAAACTTCTCCCTATGCGGTAGAGGAAAGAGGCTATATAGATGCCATCATAATTCCTTCCAATACAAGAAAAAGAATTATTTCCGCTTTATTTATGCTTATGTCAAAAAGAGAAATGTCGCCCACCAGAAAACATTCAAGTATTGAATACTGAGAGGTGAGGTATGAAAAATATTTTTTTTAACGACACATGGTCATTTATGGCAAATAAATTAGGTGATTTAAAAAGTTTCGGCTTGGATGAAGCCTTAAGCGTTACACTTCTCGGTATGCTTGTGGTATTTTCCGTTCTTATTATTATATGTGTTGTATTATATGTTTTCGGCTACATTGCCAAGACTCAGCAAGAAAAGAGTTCAAAACAAGAAAATATCCTTTCATCGGATAATAAACCCATTATAAAGGGCGAAGAAACTCAAAAAGTCGAAACAAACGCAGTAAACGATATTCCCGACTATGAGCTTATAGCTGTTATAACAGCGGCTATAGCGGCACAGGAAAATGTAAGCCCGGATAAACTTGTGGTCAGAAATGTAAGAAAAGTATCGGGTTGGAATCACGAAGCTGTTTTTGAACAGCAAACACCTATGATGTAAAATATCCGTAAGATATCGAAGGAGAATATATATGAAAAACTATAGAATTACAGTTAACGGCAACAGTTATGATGTTCAGGTAGAGGAATTGAGCGGTTCGGTGGCACCTGCGGTTCAAACGGTAAATACCGATAACGGTAATGTTGCGTCCACACCTGCACCTGCTCCCGTACAGGCATCTGCACCCGCTCCCGCACCTGCAGGCGAGGGCAGTGTTAAGGTAACAAGCCCCATGCCAGGAAACATACTTGATATAAAGGTAAAAACAGGTGATAAGGTTGAGGCAAACCAGTGCGTTATAATACTTGAGGCAATGAAGATGGAAAATGAGATAGTAACACCTTCTGCAGGTGTTGTTGCTTCCGTTAATGTTGCAAAGGGTCAGACTGTGGCATCCGGAGATGTTCTCATTACCGTAGCGGAATAATAATTTACAGTTACGGGAGGAAAGTAATATGAATTTTTTACAACAGCTTATGGAATTTTTCGGTAATACCGGATTTGCGCTGTTTTTCCAAGGAGATAATTGGAAGTTTGCTATAATGATAGCTGTGGCATGCTTTCTGCTCTATCTTGCTATAGTAAAGAAATTTGAACCTCTCTTACTTTTACCTATAGCCTTCGGAATGCTTCTTGCAAATCTACCCGGTACGGGAATCATGGATGAGCCCGTAAGGGAATTATTTAAGATAATGGGTAAGGAACTTCCCGGAAAAACCACCGAAAACGGAGGACTTCTTTGGTATATATATCAAGGTGACGTTTTGGGATTGTTCCCCCCTCTTATATTTATGGGTGTAGGGGCTCTTACTGACTTTGGTCCTCTTATAGCTAATCCTAAAAGTCTTCTTTTGGGTGCGGCGGCTCAGTTCGGTATTTTTGCGGCTTTCTTGGGAGCCCTGGCTCTCGGATTTGATCCGAGAGAAGCCGCTTCCATAGGTATCATAGGCGGAGCTGACGGTCCTACCGCCATATACACCACAACACAGCTTGCTCCCGATCTTCTTGCAAGAGTAACGGTTGCAGCCTATTCATATATGGCATTGATACCTATAATTCAGCCCCCTATAATGAAGCTTTTGACCACCAAAAAAGAAAGAGCTATAAAGATGGAACAGCTTAGAGTTGTATCCAAAAAAGAAAAAATACTCTTTCCCATTATAACGGCTATACTTGTTATACTTCTCGTTCCCGATACTGCATCCCTTGTAGGTATGCTTATGCTCGGAAACCTGTTAAGAGAAAGCGGAGTTACGGAAAAGCTTGCTCATCATGCTTCCGAGGCTCTTATGTACTCCATAAGTATATTTATAGGTATATCCGTAGGTGCAACAACACAGGCAGATAAGTTTTTAAAAGCGGAAACTTTGTTTATATTACTCTTAGGTTTGATAGCCTTTGCCATATCAACGGCTACAGGCGTACTTTTCGGAAAGCTTATGTGCAAACTTACGGGAGGAAAAGTAAATCCTCTTATAGGTGCGGCAGGTGTTTCGGCAGTACCTATGGCTGCAAGAGTTGCTCAAAATGTAGGTAAAGAAGAAAATCCCAACAACTACTTGCTTATGCATGCTATGGGACCTAATGTTGCGGGAGTTATAGGCTCTGCAGTTGCATCGGGTATATTTTTACAGTTATTAAGATAAGGTGGTATATATATGGCAAAACAAATAAAAATATGTGATTGTACATTAAGAGACGGACAGCAATCACTTATAGCCACAAGAATGAGAATAGAAGAAATGCTTCCTATATTGGGTGAAATGGATGAAGCGGGTTTTTCCGCCATGGAAGTATGGGGTGGAGCTACCTTTGATTCCTGTTTGAGGTTTCTTAAAGAAGATCCTTGGGACAGATTGAGAGCTTTTCGTTCTTCTATTAAAAAAACAAAACTTCAAATGCTTTTAAGAGGTCAGAATATATTAGGCTACAAGCACTATCCCGATGATGTCGTGGAGATGTTTGTAAGAAAAAGCATTGAAAACGGTATCGACATAATAAGGATATTCGATGCATTAAATGATGCCCGTAATCTTGAAACGGCTGTAAAGGCAACAAAAAAAGAAGGGGCACATGCACAGCTTGCCATAAGCTACACTTTAAGTGATGTTCATACCCTTGAATACTATATAGACTTAGCAAAAAGATATGAATCTTTAGGTGCGGATTCTATATGTATAAAAGATATGGCAGGTCTTCTTTTGCCAAATCCCGCTTATGAACTTGTAAAGGCTCTTAAAGAAAATATAAAGGTTCCTATACAGGTACACAGCCATTATACCAGCGGTGTAGCATCCATGACATACATGAAGGCTATAGAGGCGGGAGCTGACATTATCGATACGGATATGTCCCCTATAAGTATGGGTACCGCACAGCCTGCCACAGAGGTTATGGTAGCTGCTCTTGAGGGTACGGAATACGATACGGGCATAGATCAAACAAGGCTTAATAAAATTGCGGAGCATTTCAGACCTATAAGGGAGGAAGCTCTTAATTCGGGTCTTTTAAGTACAAAGGTATTGGGCGTTGATATAGCCACACTTTTATATCAGGTTCCCGGAGGTATGCTTTCAAACCTTGTAAGTCAACTTAAAAACGCAAATGCCGAGGATAAATATGAGGAAGTTTTAAAAGAAATACCCAAGGTCAGAGCTGATCTCGGATATCCTCCTCTTGTTACACCTTCAAGTCAAATAGTGGGTACACAGGCTGTACTTAACGTTATAATGGGTGAAAGATATAAAATGATACCCAAAGAAACCAAAGACCTTGTAAGAGGTATGTATGGAGCTACACCCGTTCCTATCTCCGAAGAGATAAGAAAGAAAATAATAGGGGATGAAGAGCCTGTAAAGTGTCGTCCCGCAGACTTGTTAAAACCCGAGCTTGAAAAAATAGAGGCTGAAATGAGAGATTACAAAGAGCAGGAAGAAGATGTATTATCATACGCTATATTCCCTCAGCAAGCTCTTGACTTCTTTAAATTCCGTCAAGCTCAAAAGTTTGGCATAGATCCCAATCTTGCTAACATCAAAGAACGTATATATCCTATATGATCAAAATATTATAGAAAAACACCCTTTTGTTTCTGCAAAAGGGTGTTTTTACGGGAAATTTCTCTAAAAAATAAATACTTAAGATCTCGGTTTTTTGATTACAAAAATATTACATAAATTTTACATATCGTATTGACAAACAAATGAAAAAATGGTAAACTATATCGAAATGCAGGAGGACGCAAAGATGTATAAGGCAACATATTACAAAAAAAGATATATGTATAATTTGCGTTTGATCGATATATTATTTGTTTTTTAAGACAGTGGAAAGAGTGTTTAAAAATACTCTTTTTATTGTCTTTTTTAATGTGTAAGGAGGGAAAATATTGTACGAAAGAAAAGACCTTCTCGGCTTGAGAGATCTGTCGGGAGAGGAAATAATGACGATTTTAAATACTGCAAGAGAGATGAAGGCTAAGATCGACGATCCAAGTTTAAGAGATAATTCTCTTGAAAAAAGCAGTATTGTTACTCTCTTTTATGAGAACAGTACAAGAACAAAGATGTCTTTTTTACTTGCGGGTGATTACCAGGGAGCAATAGTTAAGGATCTGGGAGTAGGTACAAGCAGTGTTCAAAAAGGAGAGAGTCTTGTAGATACAGGCCTTACACTCGATCAAATGGGTATAAATATAATGATAATTCGCCACAGGATGACAGGGGCGGCACACCTCCTTGCAAGAAATGTAAAGGCAAGTGTTATAAATGCAGGTGACGGCTCTAACGAACATCCTACGCAGGCTCTTTTGGATCTTTACACCATACTGGAAAGAAAAGGTGGCTTTAAGGGGTTAAAAGTAGTTATATTAGGAGATATATCTCATTCAAGAGTTGCAAGAAGCAATGCCTTCGGTCTTACAAAATTGGGAGCTAAAGTCACTCTTGCGGGGCCCTCCACTCTTGTAAGTTCCTCAATGAGAAGTTTGGGAGTTGAAGTAGCTACGGATATACCGAAAGCCATAAAGGATGCAGATGTAGTTATGGGACTCAGAATACAGTTTGAAAGGCAGAAAAATATGCCGTTTCCCAGTTTAAGAGAGTATTCATCCCTTTTCGGGGTAAATGACGAAACATTAAAGTATGCCAAAAAAGACTGCCTTGTAATGCACCCCGGCCCCGTAAACAGGGGAATAGAGCTTAGCAGCGAAGTAATAGACGGGGCAAACTCCGTTATAAACGTACAAGTTAAAAACGGTGTTGCGGTAAGAATGGCAATACTTAAACTTCTTACCGAAAACAGGAGGTAAAAAATGAGTTTGATACATATAAAAGGCGGAAGGATAGTAGACCCTGCCAACAATATAGATAAAGTTTCGGACTTGTGTATAAAAGACGGGAAAATATATTCATTGGAGGCACCTACAGAAAAAGCGGATAAAGTTATAGATGCCTCGGGTCTTGTTGTTATGCCGGGTTTTGTAGACTTAAACTGTCATTTAAGAGAGCCGGGTTTTGAAAGCAGAGAAACTATATTAACGGGATCTATGGCAGGAGCCGCAGGTGGCTATACCACCCTTTGCGCCATGCCCAACACCGACCCCGTAACAGATAACGAGATCGTTGCCACCTATGTAAAATACAAAGCCGAAAAAGAGGCTGTAATAAGAGTGCTTCCCGTCGGAGCCATTACAAAGGGCAAATGCGGAGAAGAACTGGCAGATATAGGAAGAATGGCTAAGGCGGGGGTTTGTGCCCTATCGGAAGGTGACAGAACGGTACAAAATGCCGCACTTATGAAAACGGCTTTAAAATACTCCAAAATGTTTGATCTGCCTGTTCTTGCCTACAGTGTGGATACGGATCTGGCAGGCAAGGGCAGTATGAATGCGGGAGATGCTGCGGCTCTTTTGGGATTAAAGGGTATAAGTGCCGATTCCGAAGAGGTGATGGTTTCAAGAGATATGATACTTGCAGGCTCCACAAAAGCAAGACTTCACCTTTGTCATATAAGCACCTCGGGAAGCGTAACGCTTATAAAGCAAGCAAAGGAAAGGGGTGTAGATGTTACGGCAGATGTAACACCTCATCATTTTTCACTTTCCGATGAAGATATAGTGGATTACGATGCAAACTATAAAGTAAATCCTCCATTGAGAACAAAAGAGGATATAGTTGCCATAAAAGAAGGACTTAAAAACAATATAATAGAGGTCATAGCCACAGACCACGCTCCAAGACACATAGATGAAAAAAATTGTGAGTTTGAAAAGGCGGAAAACGGTATTGTAGGTCTTGAAACAGCCTTTGCTCTTTCTTTCACAAACTTGGTAGATAAAAATGTAATAACATTAAGCGAACTTGTGAAAAAAATGAGTTTAAATCCCGCTAAGATCATAAACAGTGATTTAGGTACCCTTTCCGTGGGAGCTTGTGCCGATGTGACCATAGCCGATATTGAAAAAGATTTTGTATTTGATAAAACAAGATCTTTCAGCAAATCAAGAAATACGCCTTTTGACGGAAAAACATTAAAAGGAAAAATACTTTATACCATATCAAGAGGAAATGTAGTTTTTGAAAAAGGCAGTATAAAAGGAGAATGTAAATGATAATAGATAAGCTTATAGATGCAATAAAACAAAAACAAAATCCTACGGTTGTGGGACTTGATCCCAGAATTAACTTTGTGCCTTCGTTTATAACCGAAAAATACTACGAAAAATACGGTTACACTCCCAAGGCAGTGGCAAAATCTTTCTATAAATTCAACAAATATATAATAGATGAGATATATGACATCGTTCCCGCCGTTAAACCTCAGATAGCTATGTACGAAAGATATGGCACCGAGGGTCTTAAAGCTTATGAAAAAACTTGTATATATGCAAAAGAAAAGGGACTTATAGTTATAGGTGATATTAAAAGAAGCGACATTACCTCTACTGCCGAAGCATATTCCGACGGTCATATAGGAAAAGTTACCATAGGCGAAAATGAATATAGCGGTTTTGAACAGGATTTTATAACTTTAAATCCCTATCTTGGTTCGGACTCCGTAACGCCCTATCTTGAAGATTGCAAAAAGTACGAAAAAGGTCTTTTCATTTTGGCAAAGACCTCAAATCCCAACAGCGGTGAGATACAAGACCTCAAAGTTGGAGATAAACACATATATGAGATAGTGGGCGAGTATATAGAAAAGTGGGGTTCCGAGCTTGTGGGAAAATACGGCTACAGCAGTGTGGGAGCCGTAGTGGGTGCTACCCACCCCGAACAAGCTACGGCTTTGAGAAAACTTATGCCCCATACCTTCTTTCTTGTACCGGGCTACGGTGCACAGGGAGGCAAAGCAGAAGACCTTGCGGTATGTTTTAAAGACGGCATAGGTGCCATTGTAAACTCATCAAGGGGTATTATAGGTGCACACCTTAAAGATGAGTATAAAGACTGCTTCAACGACGAAAAGGATTTTGCAAGAGCCGCAAGACAAGCAGCCGTAAATATGAAAACCAACTTAAAGAGGTGTATAGAAATATGAAAAAGAAGGTAAAAGCTTCTCTTATACTTGAAAACGGCACGGTTTTTAACGGGAACGCTTTCGGATACATAAAAGAAACCGTGGGAGAGGTAGTATTTACCACAGGTATGACAGGCTACCAAGAGACCCTTACAGACCCTTCCTTTGCGGGACAAATAGTTACAATGACATATCCTCTCATAGGAAACTACGGTATAAATCTTGAGGATAATGAAAGTGACAGACCCTACTTAAAGGGTTTTATAGTTAGAGAAAATTGTGAAGTACCAAATAACTGGCGTTGTGAGATGAACCTTGAGGATTTTCTTAAGCAACACAAGGTAACGGGTCTTGAAGGCATTGATACAAGAATGCTTACAAAGCTTTTAAGACAAAACGGTACCATGAAGGGCATAATCACCACAAGAGAGCTTACAAAATCACAAATAGAGCAGAAATTTAACACATATACAAATAAAAACGCCGTAAGGGAAGTGATTAAAGATGAGCCTTACTTTATAAACGGTTCGGGAACCCACTTTGCGGTACTTGATTGCGGTATAAAAAGCGGCATAATAAGATCTCTTGCAAACAGAGGCTGTAAATTAAGCGTTTTTCCCGCATATACTTCTGCGGAAAAGATGCTTTCCGTAGATCCCGATGCCATATTTTTAGGTAACGGCCCCGGGGATCCTTTGGATCTTCCCGAAGTGGTGGAAACGGTAAAAGAACTTATAGCCTCGGGCAAACCCATACTCGGTATTTGTCTCGGACATCAGCTTATAAGTCTTGCTTTGGGCTGTAAAACGGAAAGGCTCAAGTTCGGTCACCATGGAGGAAATCATCCCGTAAAGGATCTTGCAAGTGGTACCGTTTACATTACAAGTCAAAATCATAACTTTGTTGTAAGCGATCTTACGGAAGATGTTGAGCCTACGTTTATAAATGTAAATGACGGTTCCATAGAGGGCATAAAACATAAGAAACTTCCCATATACTCTGTACAGTTCCATCCCGAGGCAAATCCCGGCCCTTTGGATACGGGTTTCCTTTTTGATAGATTTATAAAAACCGTTGAGGAGGTGAAAACTCATGCCCAGAGATAATTCCATAAAAAAAGTTCTTGTTATAGGCTCGGGTCCCATTGTTATAGGTCAGGCGGCAGAGTTTGACTATTCCGGAACACAGGCTGTGGAATCCCTTAAAGAAGAGGGCGTAGAGGTAGTTCTTGTAAACTCCAACCCCGCTACTATAATGACGGATATAGGTATGGCACATCATACCTACATAGAACCTTTGACTTTGGATTTTGTGGAAAAGGTAATTGCAAAAGAAAGACCCGACAGTATCATAGCGGGAATGGGCGGACAAACGGGACTTAATCTCAGCTGCGAGCTTTACGATGCGGGTATACTTGATAAATATAATGTAAGAGTAATAGGCACATCTATAGAATCCATAAAAGAAGGTGAAGATCGAGAGAGCTTCAAGGAACTTATGGAAAGAACAAATCAGCCTATTGTGGAAAGCGATATCGTAACAGATGTTGAAAGTGCCGTAGAGTTTGCTCAAAAGGTAGGCTACCCCGTAATAGTAAGACCTGCCTACACCTTAGGTGGTACAGGAGGCGGTATTGCAGAAAATGAAGGTGTCTTGAGAGAGATATGTACCCAAGGTCTGCACCTTAGCCGTGTGGGACAGGTACTTATAGAAAGAAGTATAGCAGGCTGGAAGGAGATCGAGTTTGAGGTAATGCGAGACGGTGCAGGTACCTGTATAACCGTTTGTTCCATGGAAAATGTGGATCCCGTGGGAGTTCATACAGGCGACAGTATCGTTGTGGCTCCCGCTCAGACACTTTCAGATAAAGAGTATCAAATGCTTAGAAGCGCCGCTATAAACATTATAAACTCCATTGAGATAAAGGGTGGCTGTAATGTACAGTTTGCCTTAGATCCCAACAGCTATAATTATGCGGTCATAGAAATAAATCCGAGAGTAAGCCGTTCTTCTGCTCTTGCATCTAAGGCTACGGGATATCCTATAGCAAAAGTTGCGGCTAAGATAGCTTTGGGTTATAATTTGGATGAAATTAAAAATGCGGTAACGGGTAAGACCTTCGCTTGCTTTGAGCCTGCTCTTGACTATGTTGTACTTAAATTTCCCCGTTGGCCTTTTGATAAATTCTTCGGTGCAAAGAGAAAGCTCGGTACAAAGATGATGGCAACAGGCGAGGTAATGAGTATAGGAAAGAGCTTTGAAGCGGCTCTTCTTAAAGGTATACGCTCACTTGAGATAGGACAGTACGGTCTTGAAAGAAAATCTTCCAAAACAAGAAGTCTTGAAGAACTTAAAAAGAGAGTGGTATCCCCCGATGACGAAAGACTTTTCGATCTTGCCGAAATGCTGAGACGCGGCTATAAAACAGAAAAAGTTTGCCAGATCACAAAGATGGATCTTTTCTTTGTGGATAAAATAAAGAGGATAGTAGAAGCGGAAGAAGAGCTTAAAACCATGTCCGTATCGGATTTTACCGAACAGTCTTTAAAGTATTATAAAGAAAAAGGTTTTTCCGATAAGGCTATAAGTAATTTCGTGGGCTGTAAGCCTCCCGAAGTATATGCTTTAAGAAAAAAATGGGATATCATGCCCGTATTTAAAACGGTAGATACCTGTGCGGGAGAGTTTGAGGCACAGACACCTTACTACTATTCAAGCTACGATACCGAAAACGAGACCCGTATATCCAATAACAAAAAAGTAATGGTTATAGGTTCGGGTCCCATAAGAATAGGTCAGGGTATAGAGTTTGACTACTGTTCCGTACACTGTATAAAGGCTTTAAAAAAGGCAGGTATAGAGACAATAATAGTAAACAACAATCCCGAGACCGTAAGTACGGATTTTGACACTGCCGATAAGCTTTATTTCGAGCCTCTTACGGAAGAGGATGTTTTAAATGTGGTAGAAGTGGAAAAACCCGACGGTGTTATACTTCAGTTTGGCGGACAAACTGCTATAAAACTTGCCAATTTCTTTGATGAGATGCATATTCCCATATACGGCACATTGCCCGAACAGATAGATGAAGCGGAGGACAGAGAAAAGTTCGATGCGGTCCTTGAAAAATTAGGTATCAAGAGACCTAAGGGTAAGGGCGTATGGGATGTGGAAGAGGGCATAAAAGCAGCTGAAAAGCTTGGCTATCCCGTGCTTGTTCGTCCCAGCTACGTTCTTGGCGGTCAGGGTATGGAAATAACCCACAGCGAGGAAGAGCTTGAAAAATACTTGGTGGAAGCCTTTGAAAAGGACAAGAAAAATCCCGTTCTTATAGACAGATATTTAGGCGGTACCGAAATAGAAGTTGATGCTATCTGCGACGGTGAGGATGTATACATCCCGGGTATTATGGAACATCTCGAAAGAGCGGGTGTACATTCGGGAGACAGTATATCCATATATCCTCCTCAGACCATATCCGAGGATATCAAAAAGCAGATACTTGATGAGACAAAGCGTATTGCCATAGCTCTTAAAGTTATAGGTATGATAAACATACAGTTTATAGACTATAAGGGTGAACTTAATATTATAGAAGTTAATCCCAGATCTTCAAGAACGGTGCCTTATATCACAAAAGTTACGGGGGTACCCGTAATAGATATAGCAACAAATGTAATGCTCGGTACCAAACTTAAGGATATGGGCTACGGCACGGGTATTTGCGATATCCCGGGAGTCGTTGCCGTAAAGGTACCCGTATTTTCAACGGAAAAGCTACCCAGAGTAGAGGCAAGCTTAGGCCCCGAAATGCGTTCCACAGGCGAAGTTTTAGGCGTAGGCTACAACCTTGAAAATGCTCTCTATAAAGGCTTTATTGCAGCAGGTATGACAGTACCCAAGGCAGGAAGCACCATAATAGCCACCGTAAGAGGTAAAGACCATGAGGAGTTTGTAAAGATCGCTCAAAAATGCAGCAATATGAACTGTTCCTTTATAGCCACCTCGGGAACCGCAAAGGCTCTTAAAAACGCAGGTATCGACTGTAAAGTCGTTAAAAAGATAAGTGAGGGCGTTCCCAATATTACAGATACCATCAGAAGCGGTGTGGTAGACCTTATAATAGATATTCCCAAAAAGGCAAACGACACCAACAGTGACGGTTTCAAAATAAGAAGAACAGCCATAGAAAGCGACCTTACACTTATAACCGCCATGGATACTCTAAATGCCATGGTAAATGTTATGGAGAAAAATATAAATAAAGACAAACTTGATATTTTTGATATCAATGCGGATATGCGATAATAGTATAAAAACTTTCTTTAGGGGACCTCTAAAAAGTGCTATTGAAGTAAAATTGAGATATCTTGTTCGAGGACTAGGAAATGGCTCGAAGCCAATGTAGAGCATTGGTGAGAGACATTGACGACGTAATCGGGCAAGATAGCCAATTTTACGATT
>JAFSVK010000162.1 GCA_017444985.1 Bacillota bacterium | reverse complement strand
GCGATGAAAATCGTCTTCTTGTGATGCAATTTTTTCTTGAAATTATAATTCTTATTCTACCTCATCATTTTTTTGATAATAATTGATTATAAAAATGTAGCTAAAGGATTTCTTTATTTCCTTAACTTAATGACATTGGTTACCCAATTGTAAAAAACATTGTTTCTTATATCTACAAGCCCATCGGTATCGGGGTCGTTGTTGTAGGAAGATACCGTTTGTGATGTACCTATTCTTGGCATTCTGCTGTAGTGGTGGGCTACAAGATTATGGTGAAATGTGGCATTTTCCCCTCCCCATATACCTCCGTAGGAATGAGGTCCCTTATCATGTACGGAATAATACATGCTTTGAGCGATTATATTGTACTGAGCCGTAAAATTTCTGTTGGCATAGGCACTGAAAGCCTCATCTACGCTCCATGTGGCAGAGCAATGGTCTACTATAAAATCCTTACATCTTTTTATACCCAGACCATCCTCTTGAGATGTACCAAGATCCCCGGGTCTAAATCTCATATACCTTATTATGATATTCTCGCAATTCTCAAACAAGGTACTCTCTCCCATTACACAGATACCTTCTCCGGGAGAAGTCTGTCCCAAGAGAGTTATATTGCTTACTCCCTGTACCCGAAGAGCGGTTTTTAAATGAATATTGCCCGCAACATCAAATACTATGATCCTATCTCCTTTTGAGAGTGCATCTCTCAGAGAACCCTCCCCCTCATCATTAAGATTTGTAACATGATATATCTCTATATTTTCAGCCCCTCTTGCTCCAAGGGTATACATACCGCCACCTTGAGCCCCGGGAAAGGCAACAAGCTTGTCCCCTGCCATCAAACTTCTTATACTCACCATATTACAAGCCAATATCATCGTTGTCAAAAATGCAAAAATTTTTTTGTACTTCATACCATTCACTCCAAACCACATATTATTGTTATCGCCTATATTAGCAGGTACTCAATTTCACTCCGAGTACCTGCTCTAAACTACGATAGTTGCTTTAAAACAGCTCTATCGCTGAAGAAGTGGCAACGTCATCGGCAATTATATTGCTTTCCTCTTCATCATTATAGCACGCATAAGAGCTTTGCACAATATTTTCTATAGTACATACGTCATAGTCGTAAGATTGCGGAACAACATATTTTATATATTTAATGCATTCTCTTTGAGTTATAATAAATTTATCAGCATGATTTTTCAATATTTATGTCATAACCCGTCATTTTTCGTTGTTAATCCGCTTTTTTTGATATTTTTTTCACATTAATAAAATTTAGATATAATTACTTGTATGTACTGTTTTTTTGCTATAAAAAAACAAAGAAAGCGAAAAAATTCATACGTCGATTACACATTTCATAAATTTGACAACATTCAATTTCTGTGATATCCTTACACAAGGCAATAATCATACTTTTACCCCTTTAACGCTAAGCTTTTATAAATAAATTAAGAAGTTGATTCATAACAACAAAAAATGTATAATATAGCAATCTGTGATGATGAAAAATCATATACAACAAAACTATACAACAAAATAAAGTCAGAACTCCCCCTGATAGAGTTGTCTGTGTATAACAATTCTACGCTTTTAATGGATGCTCTTGAAAGCGGTATTCATTTTGATATTATGATTCTTGATGTAGAAATGCCTAAAATAAGTGGTATGGAAATAGCCGCTCATATTAGAAAAACCGACAATGAATGTATTCTTATTTTGCTTACTAATTACGAACAATATGCAATTCCCGCATACGAATTTAATATTTATCGCTACATATTAAAATCCGATGATCTTAAAAAACTGATTGAAACTATTAAATCCGCATTAGACATAATAAAAGCAGATGATTATATTTTTTTGGGTACATTAGACAGAAAAATGCTCAAAATATATTTAAAGGATATTATCGGAGCAGAAATAAAACAACACCTGTTGCATATATATATATCAAACAACAAGCAAGAACAAATTGTAGTTCGACAGTCTTTAAAGAAGTTTTTGATCACACTTAACAGCTCTCGATTTATAAGAATTCATGAAGGTTATATTATAAACACTCAACACGTTGAATATTTAGACTTAAAGAACAGAACAGTAACACTCTCAAACAGCACATCAATGCCTATATCACGTGACAAAGTAAGATTAGTTCTGGAAAAAATAAACATGGGATGGGATGAAAATTGAATTATTTATTTGAAATAACAACAACTTTTATAGAAAATTTGCTATTGTCGTTTACACTCTTTCTTATATTGATTAAATATTTCAAACCAAGAGACTATATTCTGATATTTGGAATATCTTTTGTTTCTACAATACTTGTAATATTGATAAACACTATAGATTTAGTTTCTCCGTTTACCTTCGTTTTTACATGTATTATATTTTCCACAACCATCTTTATACTTTTAAAAGAAAATCCGTTTATTACTTTTTCAATATCTATTACCTATTTTGTTGCTATAAGCACTATAGAAATGTTTTTAATTTGTATAATGAGTATTATTACAAATAATCCCAATATTATAAATAAAATTATCTCTCCAAACGATTTTGCAAGAATAATATTCGGTGTTATAAGCAAAAGTATGGACATAATCATACTGCTTTTGTTGAAAAATAAACTAAAAAAGCTTAATAAAGACTTGTTTAAAAGTATTTTATATGCTATATGTACATTCGTATTTCTTTTTATAATTATACGAATGATGCAACTTATGTTAATAAATGATGCTTCTTCCCTAAAACAAGGCTTGGCACTAATGTTTGTGGTGTATATATTTCTTTTTGGATTGAACCTGATATTAAACAACAGAATTTATGAAAATAAGCAAAAAATTAGAGAACAGCAAAACCTTGAGATAAATAATCTTGTTTTATCTTCGGCACTTAATAATATAAATAGTTTATATGTAACGAATTCAAAAAAGTTTCATGACTTTAAGCACCATATAAACTATATTTCCGATCTTTGCAGTACGGAAAATATAAGCGAAATAAAAAATTATATAGAACAAATCGCAACTACAGAAACTAAAAATTACTATAGTACCGGCAATAAAATTATAGATTTTGTACTGAACAGTAAATATGAATTTATAGAGGATAACAATATTGAATTTGATTTTTCTCAAAAAAACTTTTCCGATGTAACTATTGCCTCATCTGATTTATGTTCTTTACTGTTAAATTTATTTGATAATGCCTTAAATGCAACTATTCAAACAAATAAACGATATGTCACTCTGAAATTAGAGAAACAAGGAAACTTAATTTTTATACGAATATCAAATACCTACGATTCCAATAAAAGTAAACATAAAACCATTGATTTCAATCATGGATGGGGTAAAAAAATAATATCCGATATTGTATCTAAATATAATGGCGAAGAATACATTGAAACAAAAGACGATATTTATAATGTAAAAATACTGCTAATCGAAGGATAATACTCTATTAAACAGCAACCCCCTCGCACTGCGAGGGGGTTGCTGTTTATATTATTTACTCTACCGCCTTAAATGAAACTACAGTCGCTTTTCCATACTCATCCATAAAATGTGTAAACTCCGTGTCGTCGGGAAGAGTCTTTTCACCTTCGGCATTTTTATAGCTGTAGGTTATGGTGTCATCCTCGGCGAAGGTCAAGTATACGCCTTCATCAAGAAGTATTTCCGCCTTTTGAGCATCTAAGTAGCTCTTTTCTATAGACTTATGAGTCTGTGTATATATTCTCTTGTTAAGTACCGCAAGAGGAGTTGCTGTAGACGAAGAGGAAACCTTACCAAACTCTTTAACGTTTCCATCTTCATCCACACCGTATACTGTAGCCTCTATGGAAGCGTATACATCATTTCCGTTATCAAAGGTGCCATCGGCTACAAGAAGAACATCATTCTCCTCTTGAAGGTCTGCAAAAGCATAGGCTTGACCCTTTTTAAGCTTTGATATAACGGAAGAATAAAGCTTTTCAGCTTCCTCATAAGCAGAGGGTTTTTCATCCTTTTCCGTTTCGGTGCCCTCTCTCTTAAACTCTACCCAATCATTGCCTATCTTCACATAGAGAGTATCACCTTCTATGGTGTACTCATAGCTTTCTCCGTTGTTATCGGAATTAACAAGTTCTTTTGTTGTCCAGTATATATCGATTTTATCTTGGAAGTCAACAACACCGTTATGGTCTTCGTAAAGCTTTACGGTTTCAGTCTTTTCTACCTTTTCTCCACCGATCTCATCTGTATATTTTCTTACATAGGTACCGGGAACATATTCATACTCTTTTTGAGTTTGGTACTCATCAAATTCTAATGAGTTTACCACGGAAGATAAAACATCACTTACAGTTATGTCAATATCATCATTTCCCGAAATATGCTGTATCACCTCAATAAGTATAACCCCGTCGTTGTACTCTGCAGCGGTGTAGCCCGTTACAAGCCCCGAGGAATCGGCTACGGGCTTTGTCATTGCGTGGAAGCCCCACTTACCACCGAAAACATAGCCCTCGTATCTGTCATAGGAGTTTTCTTCCCAATCGGATATCTTTTCCGTAAGCACCTCTTCGGGCTGTTTGTTTTTAATAACGGATATTGTCACCATATTGGTGCCGCTGCTCTCTCCCGTATATACAAAGCTTGTACCACTTGCACTTTTGTTTACCGCTGTATTTTTGCTGTTGTAACGAGTGCTCCAGCCGTAATCGCTGTTGTATACTTCATAAGAAGGCTCGCTGTCCTGTGTTTCTATTAAAACGGTCTTTGTTTCTCCGTCCCAATCCACATTACAGCCAAAGCTTTCGGATATGGCTCTTAAAGGTACCATAGTTCTGCTGTTTATTATAACAGCGGGACTGTCAAGCTTAAGCTCCGTACCGTTGTTGTCCATAACATTTTCGCCTATTTTTAGAACAAGCTTCTTGTCATCCTTCTTAACGGTAACGACCTTCTCCTCGCCGTCCCAATCTACATCACCACCTAAGTTTTCGGAAATGACACGAAGGGGAACGATAGTTCTTCCCTCGGCTGTTATCTGTGGCTCGGTATCGCTTTCAACCTCCTTGCCGTCAATAAGAATGTATACATTTGCGGCAAAGGCACTTGTACAAAGAGCTGCCGTAAACATACCTGTTAAGATCAAGCCTGCAATTTTTCTTTTCATTTTGTATCCATCCCTTCTTAAATTTGATCATAATTTTAAAAGTTTTGAGTTTTTCGAAATATCCAAAGCGATCTTCTTATCTTCCCTAAGTCTTGCTTTAAGTTCTTCCATAGAAGAAAACTTTATTTCGTCTCTTAACTTTTTATATATACATACCACTATGTTCTCTCCGTATAATTCCCCCATATCTCTGTTTAGTATATGAGTTTCTATAGTCCTCTTATCTCCGCTGAAAGTGGGATTTTTACCTATATTTGACATTGAGGGATATACCTTGTCTTTATATATTGTTGTAGAAAAGTAAACTCCGTCAGGTGGCAGAAGCTTATCTTCTCTCGGCTCAAGGTTTAGAGTAGGAAAATCCATACTTCTTCCCCTTTTCATGCCGTGTACCACCTCACCCATAACAAAGTAGGGTTTGTTTAGAAGGGTAGCTACCTCCTCCATTTCACCTCTTGATATAAGCTCCCTTATCCTTGTGCTGCTTACTCTTATCTCATTTCTTTTAACGGAGGCTATACCTATTACTCTTATGCCTCTCTCCTCACCCAAGGCTCTGAGGGTCTCCAGATCTCCCGCTCTGTTTTTGCCGAAGTTGTAGTTTTCTCCCACCACAAGCACTTCGCAATTCGTTTTTTCATAGAGTATATCCATAAACTCCTGAGGAGAGAGAGCGGCAAAATCAGCCGTAAAGGGATACTGTACAAGTATATCCACTCCCGTTTTTTCTGCCGCAAGCTCCTTTTCCTCAACCGTCAACATAGTTTTAAAGCCCTGATTTTTACCGAAAAACACCACGGGATGAGGATAGAAGGAGAACATAACACTTTTTAAGCCGCGGTTTCTGGCATATTCTTTAACGGTATTTATAAGTTCAAGATGCCCTAAATGTATACCGTCAAAATTACCCAATGTAACAGCGGTCTTTTTATCCATTATAAAATCGGAATGATTATATATTTCCATTAAATTCACCTTTGTGAAACCTGTAGGGTTCCTATTATATAAGCATTGTAACAGGCTTCAAATCTTTTTCGCAAACTTGATATATACCCACCACTTCGCCTGCGTGGTCAAGTATAACTACATTCTCTCCCACCTTTTGGGTAATATCTTTTTGCTCTTTTAAAAGTGAAAAACTAAGTCTGTTGCCGTTTCTTAAATATTTTTCCGCCTCAAAGACAGCTTGATATTTTGTGTATTCTTTAAGTATTTCCGACAAAGGTATAAGCAGGTAGGATATATCTCCGCTTTCCGCCAAAGCTTTAAAATCGCTTATTTTTATAGCTTCATCCGCTTTGAAATTTCCCGATGAAAGCCTTATAAGTGCTGACATGGTAGCCGGGGTATTAAGGTATTGACCTATATCCTCGCAAAGAGACCTTATATAAGTACCCTTTGAACACAGAACATCAAAGCTGTATTTTCTCTCGTCTTTTTTTTCAATATTTTTAATTTGGTATATCGTTATAAGCCTTGGCTTTCTTTCTACGCTTTTTCCTTGCCTTGCTATTTCGTAGAGCCTTTTGCCCCCTACCCTTATGGCAGAATACATGGGAGGAAGCTGTTCATACTGCTTTTGAAAGCTTTTTATGGCAGTTGTTACCTTTTCTTCCGTAGGTATATCTTGGGACTCCGCTATAGTCTGCCCCGTGATATCTCCCGTATCCGTCTGTATGCCAAGGAGCATTTCCACCCTGTATTCCTTTTTTTCCGACTGTATGTAGTCTGCAAGCTTTGTTGCCTTTCCTATACATATAGGCAACACACCCTCCGCCATAGGGTCGAGGGTGCCCGTATGCCCCGTTTTGACACGGTTTAAAGCCTTTCTCACAATATTTACACAGTCATGGGAGGTATAGTCCTTTTCTTTGTAAAGGTTTATAACGCCGCTTAGCATTGCATACCTTCCCGTATAAGCTGTAAACTTTGTAAAAGAGCCGACTCTATGTCGTTGTTTACACTGGCACCCGAGGCAAGAACATGACCGCCTCCGCCAAGCTTAGCCGCTATTTTGTTTACATCCAAAGACTTTGACCTAAAGCTTAATTTCACACAGCCGTCATTTCTTTCATAGGCAAAAACTGCCACTTCCGCACCCCTCATGGTTATAAGGTAGTCTATAACTGCACCTAAGTCCTTCTTGTCGGCACCTATCTTTTCAAGCTGTATACTGTCTATATATGATATACAAACACTGCCCTCAAAGCTTACATTTTCTATAGCCTGTGCCAAAACCTTCGCCTGTACAAGGGTATGCTCCATAAGCATTTTATTATGTATAAAGGGGGTGTCAACTCCCGCTTCCACCAAAATGCCCGCTATCTCGTGGGTCCTTTTGTGGGTGGAGTTGTGCCTAAACCCACCCGTATCCGTAAGTATACCCGTATAAAGAGCCGTAGCAATGTTTTTATCAAGCTTTATAAAATCCTTTACCGTCTCATATACCACCTCGCAAGCAGATGATGAGGCAGGTTCCACCACATTCACCTGTGCAAAGGAAGTATTGCTTACATGATGGTCTATATTCCAAGTTTTTTTGGCTCTGTCAAATACCTTTGCGGCTTCTCCCAATCTTTCTTTGTCTCCGCAGTCACTTGCTATGAAAAGGTCGGGAGCAAGTTCATCATAAGAGAGGCTGTAAATATATTTTCTGCCATCCAAAACATCAAATTCATCCGAATAATCTTCAAGAAGAATATAAGGCTTTTTTCCTAACTGCTCCACGGCAAGAGCAAGGGCAAGGGTGGAACTTACGGCATCGCCGTCGGGATTTGTGTGTCCTGCTATACATATAGTTTCGGCATTTAAAATATCTTCTTTTAATGTCACTCAAATCTCCCCTTTGTGAATATCCTTTATAATTTTATCTATCTTAAATCCGTATTCAAGGGAATCGTCCTTAATGAAAGTTATTTCCGGGGTCACTCTCAGGTTTATCCTACTTGCTATAAGGCTTCTTATATAGCCCTTTGCATTGTTGAGCACCTGCATGACCTCCTGTTTTTTCTCCTCATCTCCGAGTATACTTATATATACCTTGCAGTACTTAAGGTCGTTTGTGGTATCGACCTTAAGTACACTTGTTATAACTCCCACTCTCGGATCTTTGAGATCTGCTCGAAGTATCTGTGATATCTCCCTCATGATCTCATCATTTATACGGATCATTCTGTTGCCCGTTTTTTTCATTAACGCTTGATTTCCTCCATAACATAGGCCTCTACCACATCGCCTTCTTTAATGTCGTTGAACTTGCTGAAAAGAAGACCGCACTCAAAGTTTGTTTTAACTTCTTTAACATCGTCCTTGCCTCTTCTTAAAGATTCAAGTTCACCGTCGTATACAACGATATTGTCTCTGAGTATCCTTGTTTTACAGTTTCTCTGTATCAAACCGTCCGTAACATAGGAACCGCCTATAGTACCTATCTTAGAAGCTTTGAAAAGCTGTCTTATCTCGGCATGACCTATTATCTTTTCTTCATATATGGGATCCAAAAGACCCTTCATTGCCGCGGTGATATCCTCTATGGCATTGTATATAACTCTGTAAAGTCTTATATCTACCTTCTGCTCGTCGGCAACATTCTTTGCAGAAGCCTCGGGGCGTACATTAAAGCCTATAATAATGGCATTTGATGCACTGGCAAGCATAACGTCACTTTCTGTTACCGCACCTACACCGCCGTGTATTATCCTTATTCTTACCTCATCGTTTGAAAGTTTTTCAAGGCTGGACTTTACCGCTTCCACAGAACCTTGTACATCTGCCTTTATAACGATATTAAGTTCTTTCAAGCTTCCGCTTTCGATCTGTGAGAAAAGATCGTCAAGGCTGACTTTTTGAGGAGTCTCCTTTATCATATCTCTTCTGTCCTTGGCAACTACCGACTCCGCTACTTGTCTTGCGTGTCTTTCGCTTTCGGCAACATAGAACATATCACCTGCCATAGGCACATCGTTTAAGCCCAATATCTCTACGGGTATGGAAGGACCTGCTTTTTTGACCTTCTGACCCTTATCGTTTACCATGGCTCTTATTTTACCGTAACAACCGCCTGCAACTATGGGGTCGCCTACATTTAAGGTACCGTTTTGTACAAGTACGGTAGCTACAGTACCTCTTCCCTTATCGAGCTGAGCCTCTATAATATTTCCTCTTGCCCTCTTATTGGGATTTGCCTTAAGTTCCTTAAGTTCCGCAACAAGTATTATCATTTCAAGAAGGTTATCTATACCCTCTTTTGTTGCGGCGGATACGGGTACACATATAGTTTCACCGCCCCAATCCTCGGCAATAAGGCCGTATTCCATAAGCTCCTGCTTAACTCTGTCGGGATTTGCCCCGGGCTTATCTATTTTGTTTATGGCAACTATTATCTCTACTCCCGCTGCCTTGGCATGGTTTATAGCCTCTATGGTCTGGGGCATAACACCGTCGTCTGCCGCTACTACAAGTATAGCGATATCCGTTACCTGAGCACCTCTCATTCTCATGGCTGTAAAGGCTTCATGACCGGGAGTATCAAGGAATGTTATGGGTTTTTTGTTTATGGCAACGGTGTAGGCACCTATGTGCTGTGTGATACCGCCTGCCTCTTTGCCCGTAACGTTGGAGTGTCTTATGGCATCGAGAAGGGAAGTCTTACCGTGGTCTACGTGTCCCATTACAACAACTACGGGAGGTCTTACTTTAAGATCCTTTTCATCGTCTTCTTCCTCTTTGAAAGCCTCCTCGAAAATATCCACTTCCTTGGCATGCTCTACAAGAACATTCATTTCAAGACACATTTCTTCAACTGTATCAAAGTCTATCTCTTGATTTATATTTGCCATGATACCCATTTTCATAAGTCGCATAACTATTGAGGAGGGTGCAACTTTAAGCTTTTGAGCAAGGTCCTTTATGGATATTCTTTCCGCTATCTGTATCTCAAAAACTTCCTGTACAGGCTCTGCCTTCTTCTCGGGTACGGGATTTGTATTCTTTCCCTTGCCGTTTTTCTGCTTGTTGTTCTTTTTGGCATTCTTGTATTGAGATTGATTTCCGCCTTCAAAAGCAAAAGCATTCTCGCTTTTGTTGTTCTTGTTGTTTTTCTTCTCCTGCTGAGATCTTTGCTCTCTGCTGGGCTTTGTTTCAAAGCCTAACTTCGACTTTGCAGGTTTATCGGAAGACCTGCGGAAATTACCTTTTTCCTGAGGCTTATCGAAGTCTTTTTTGTCAAAGTCCTTTTTATCGTAAGAGGGATTGAAATTATTCTTTTTGAAATCTCTCTTATTGTCCTGAGATGCGTTTGCACCCTGGGTTTTGTCCGTAGGTCTGTTTCTGAAATTATTATCTCTGAAATTGTTGTCTTTAAAATTTCTGTCTTTAAAGTTATTCTTGTCCTGTGAATTTCTGTCAAAGCCTCTGCCCTGTCTTTGATTTCTGTCATCCCCGGGTTTTCTTTCCCCCCGGTTTTTATCAAAGGGCTTATTTCTTCTTTGGTCCGAGGGTATAAAGAGTCTGGGGCCGTTTACACCCTGCTTTTTACCCTCTTGCTTTTTATCCGTAGGCTTGTTATCCTTTGGCCTTTCAGCCTGTTTTTCCCCTTGGGGTTGGCTATTAACGGGCTTTTGGACCTTTTTATCTTCTTTTGTTTCCTTTGGCTTTTCTGTCTTTGTATCATTTTTTTGGTACTGAGCTTTCACCTTTTCAACGGTGGAATCCTCAAGACCGCTCATGTGATTTTTTGCCTCTATACCCATTTCTTTTAATTTATCAAGAAGTTGTGTGTTACTTATTCCTAATGCCTTAGACAGTTCGTGTACTCTTGTTTTCGACAATAGAAACACCTCCATTTCGCTACCTAAAAGGGTCACCCCTTTATATCCGTTTCATCATAAAATGCTTTTTTTACAGCCTTTGCCAAACCTTCATCCACTATGGCAAAGGTGGTTTTGTTAAAGTTTCCCGTACTTCTGTTAATGTCTTCCACGGTTCCCTTTATGATAATATCCACACCGTAAAAACTGCATTTATCACTGTATTTTTTCTTCGTATTTTCTCCCGCATCCTCGGGTATTATCACAAGCTTTGCCTCACCGTTTTTAATAAGGTTTTCCACGGTCTCCGCTCCGCTTTTTAAATTCCCCGACTTCCTGCAAAGAGAAAGCATAAAATAAGCTTTACCCGACACTGTTTATACTCTCCAATTCCTCTCTCAAAAGAACATATATCTCCTCGGGTATTTTGCATTTAAAGGACTTTTCAAGGCCCTTATTTTTAATAGCCGCTTCAAGGCAGGACATATTTTTACATATATAGGCGCCTCTGCCCGATCTCTTGCCCGTTTCGTCTACAGAAAATCGGTTATCATCTGTTTTTACTACTCTGACAAGTTCCTTTTTGTTTTTCATTTCTCGGCAACCCGTACATTTTCTCATGGGAACCTTTTTTACGGGTGCGGGTTTCTTTGCAGCCATATCACTCTTCCTCTTGGGAAATATCTTCTACCGCAGACTCTTCCTCAAAGGAAACATCTTCCTCGGGCTCTTCGAAAGTCTCTTCAAAATCATCATTTGAAACTTCCGAATACTCATCGTTTTCGTATTCTTCGCTGTCTGCATCATAGTCCTGCTCGTAAGCATCAAAATCTATAAAGTTTGTGGCTCTTGCCTGTGATTCGCTCTTTATATCTATCTTCCAGCCCGTAAGTCTTGCGGCAAGACGCACATTCTGTCCTTCTTTACCTATAGCAAGAGAAAGCTGTTCATCGGGTACCACAACTTTTGCGGACTTGCTTTCTATATCGGAAAGTTCCACCGCAAGTACCGAAGCGGGTCTGAGAGCCGCAGCTATAAACTCCGCACTGTTTTCGCTCCAAGGGATGATATCTATTTTTTCTCCCCCAAGCTCTTCCACAACTATATCTACTCTCGAACCGTTAGGGCCTACGCAAGAACCTACCGCATCTACATTTTCATCGTATGAGTATACAGCCATCTTTGTTCTTGAACCCGGCTCTCTGGAAACATTTTTTATCTCAACGACGCCTTCGAAAACTTCGGGGCACTCCAACTCGAAAAGTCTTTTTACAAGTTCATAGTGTGTTCTTGATACCTTCACGAAAGGTCCCTTTGTGGAAAGTCCCACTTGAAGGATGTACACCTTAAGTCTTTGATTGAATTTATATTCTTCTCCGGGTATCTGCTCATGCACGGGAAGAACGGCATCCATCTTGCCAAGGTTTACTATAACGTTTCCCTTAGGTTCCACTCTTTGAACTATAGCCGTTTCAACTTCTCTTTCCTTTGCGGAAAATTCGTTGTACATATTTTCTCTTTCGGCTTCTCTGAGCTTTTGTACCACCATCTGTTTAGCGGTTTGTGCGGATATTCTGCCGAAATTTCTCGGTGTTATCTCATAGTCCACAAGATCACCGTATTGGTAGGTAGTATTGCTTTCTCTGCCCTTTTCGTTGGCATCTTCGAGAGAGACTTCCAAAAAGGCATCGTAAACGTCCTCAACTACCTCTTTTTGAGCGTATACCTTTACATCTCCCGTATCTCTGTTCATTACAACTTTTATGTTTTGACTCGTACCGTAATTTTTTTTGCAAGCTGTTTCAAGTGCCAGCTCTATAGCTTTAAAAACCACTTCCTTGTCGATCCCTTTTTCTTTTTCAATAATGTCAAGGGCTCTGAGTAATTCCTTACCATCCATTTTTAAGTTTCCTCCTAAAACTTTTGGGTATTATCGGATCTTATAATGCTCATCCTCTATAGTTATCTTTATATTTTAGCTATTTAAAAAGCGGAACGACACGCAGGTCGTTCCCTACAGGTCGTATAATAAGCTTTTTAAAGGGAACCTCTAAAAACTCATAAATCGTAAAATTGGCTATCTTGCAAAGGTTAGTCGTCAATGTCTCTCACCAATGCTCTACATTGGCTTCGAGCCATTTCCCAGTCCTCGAACAAGCTATCTCAATTTTACTTCAAT
>JAFSVK010000014.1 GCA_017444985.1 Bacillota bacterium | reverse complement strand
GATCAAACTCTCTAATAAAAGTTTCCAGCTCATTTGCTGACTATATGTCACTATTTACAGTCGTGACTTCTGCTTTTATTTAAAATAAAAGGAATTTTTGGGATAAGTTTAAAACAATTCGTCTTTGATTATTCGGTTTTCAATGTTCAAGTCGCTGTCTCAACAACAGCTTAAATATATTACCACAAAGAAAGGTTCATGTCAACGAAAAGTTTGGTTTTTTGTTGACCAAAAAAGGCAGAAGTTTTTTGTGGTTTTTTGGGCAATTTTATCAAAACGACGGTATTCGCCGGTTTTTTAGGCGAAAAAATGAAGTCGTAACAACATAAAACCTCTCCGTCAGCCTGCGGCTGCCACCTCTCCTTTCAGGCGAGGCTTAGTTACTTGTTATTTTTTGTGCTCGATTTTTTTATGAACAGAGTGTTTCGTTAAATATAAAGTTTTTCTACGATGAACTAATATAAACTAATATAAATAGTTCATTCGAAGTGTTTCAAAAATTTTGTTACACAGAAAAAAGGCACGGTTTTTACACCGTGCCGCATTTTTATTACCAAGGTCTGAGTTCGCCGCCACCGGGAAGGTTGTGCACCTCTCCGTCAAGGTAGTCGTTGGCGTCATCGGAGGCATCATAATATATTATGTTGCCGTGAGCATCTATGTTGTTAAATGCCGTGTCTTCATTTTCCGTAACGAACTTGCGGAATCTGCATTGACCCGTAAATTCTATTATCGCCTCATCGTCTATGGTGATATCCACCTTATCGGAAGTCTTTTCTCCGTTTATAGAGCCCGAGAATTTAGCTTTGTCGCCGAAATACAATTTAAGTGTTGTGAGATCGTCTATTACGATATCGCCTTTAAGTTCCGTATTTTCGGTATTAAGGGTAATATTGCTTCCCACATCCTGTCTTTCCTTCTTTTCCCAAGGAGCATTTATAATGTTGCTTGCGTCAAGTGTGGAGTCGGTTATGTTTATTTTGGCATTACCGTTATGTAAGAAGAATATGGAACCGCCCGATTTGGTATTTTTAAGGTTGGCATCGGTTACGGTGATCTTCACCTCGCTGTCAACATTTTCGTTGTTTACCTCATCACGGTCTACTTTGTTATCTGTCTTAACATTGTCATCGCTTATAACTATAAGACCCTTTGAACTTGTGCTTGTAAGCTCGCTATCTGAGGCTATAGCTATCTTGCTTCCGTTTTCGGTAAGTATTACGGGAGCACTGCCGCCTTCCATATAGGCACCGTCACTTATATTTACGGTACCGTCGGTCATTTTTATGAGAGCAAGACCCTCTGCGGAAGCTTTAAGGAGATATTTTCCTCCGTTTATATTAAGAACAGAGTCTTCTCCAAACATATTTATTGCACTTGCCCCTGTGGTGTAGAGGTTGTTGTTATCCAAGGTAGCCTCGGAGTTTAATATTTCTATAGCCTGAGCATTTTCCGTTTCTATTTTTGCAGATCTGCTCTTAAGGGTAGCGCCCTTTGAAAGGGATACGGCTGTACCCGAATAAAGCTTTATGTTTGTACCGTTTAAGGTGATCTGCTCGTTTTCGGCTGTTATGGGGCTTGTTACAACATCTCCGCTGCCGTATACGTTTGTATCTCCCTCTTCTTCAAGCTCTTCGTCTCTTTCCTTTGCCTGACGCGCCTTTTCCGCAGCAGCCTCTCTTCTTGCATCCTCATCGAAATCATCTATGTATTCACATACATTTGAGAATACGGATGCCATTTCCGCTCTTGTAAGAGTGGAGTTTATGTTAAGTAAGCCCTGTCCGTCACCCTTTACGATACCTATGTTGGCAAGAGTACCTATAGCAAGCTGAAGCTGTGAATCTGTAACGGTAGAAGCGTCGCCGAATTTTGAAATATCCATGGAGGTGTTGTTGCCTATTTTATTTTGATAAGCAAGTGCTCTGTAAATGTAGAGCATAGCATCTCCTCTTGTGATATTCATTTCGGGATATACGGGGCCCGTAAAATCTATAATACCCGAAACCTTAGCCTTTACCACTGCTTCGAAGTAGTAGTCTTCGGGCTTAACATCGGATATATCGAATATTTCCGTGTTAGCCTGAGGGAGTTTAAATGTTCTTTCTATAAATAAGAAGAAATCTCCTCTTTCTATAAGGTTCCCGGGAGCATAGAGATTACCTCCCACACCCTTTGCTATACCTCTTTCTGTAATATCATCTACATAGGCAATAGCCCAAGGATAGCTGTTTTCATTTACATCGCTGTAAAATGAAGACTTTGTTTTGTTTTCATTTCTTATTTTTCTTTCGGTCTTTACCTGTTCATACTCCTCGGTGGTAGCCTCGGTAGTAGCTTCGGTAGTGGTGGTAGTACTTGTAGTATGTACCTGTGAGACCGTTTTTTGCTTTTTAGTCGTATTTTCGTCTTGAGTAGGTGTGTTGTCCTGCTTTATGGTCATATCCGCACTTACGGGGAAGCTTGCGGCAAGGGTAAGAGCACAAACGGCACCCACCATTCTTGAAGCGATTTTTCTCTTCATATTATCTCTCCTTTCGGAAATGGGTTATATGTGAATTATACTATATTTTACAAAAAAATCCACAATATTTGATTTTTTTTATATTTTTTTAATATTTATAGCTGTTAAATACCGTAGGTCTTTCTGTATTCTTTCATAGCTGTAAGATATTCTTTACCCTCTATGGTGCCGTCCTCTATAGCATCTATAATGTCTTCTACCGTAACTATGGGAAATACCTTTATGCCAAACTGCTCATACACCTCTTCCACAGCCGATTTGTCGGTTTTGCCCTTTTCCATTCTGTCTACGGATATTATGACCGCCTGTATGTTTACATCCGCAGCCTCTTTTAAAATGGGTATTGTCTCTCTTATGGCGGTACCTGCCGTAATAACATCCTCTATTATAACTACATTGTCACCGTCTTTAAGCTTATAGCCTACCATAACACCACCTTCTCCGTGGTCTTTGGCCTCTTTTCTGTTAAAGCAGTAGTTGTAGGACTTGTTCATTTCCGCATAGGCGGATATAGCCACCGACACACATAGAGGTATGCCTTTGTAGGCGGGACCGAAAAGCACATCGGGATCCAAGCCGTTTTCTGCCATACACTGTACGTAAAATTCACCCAGCTTTGTAATGTGTTCTCCCGTTTTGTAATTTCCCGTATTTATAAAGTAGGGAGCCTTTCTTCCGCTCTTTAATGTAAAATCTCCGAATGTGAGCACTCCCGCTTCACACATAAATTTTATAAAATCTTTCTTGTAGCTCATAATTCACTCCTAATCTCCGACATGCGGTTCTATGTGTAATACTGAATTTCCATAGTAATCTTTATATTTTTTACGGCAAAAACACCGATTATTCCCAACGGAACAACACGCGGGTCGTTCCCTACAGATTGTTACGAGTTTATAGGGGACCTCTAAAAAGTGCTATTGAAGTAAAATTGAGATATCTTGTTTGAGGACTAGGAAATGGCTCGAAGCCAATGTAGAGCATTGGTGAGAGACATTGACGACGTAATCGGGCAAGATAGCCAATTTTACGATTTATGAGTTTTTAGAGGTTCCCTATATATAATGCTTATATATAAAGATTTCTGCAGAGTATTAGTATAAAAAGGGCACCCCTCGGGTACCCTTTCGTTTATCAGGAATTAACTCTTCCGAGATATTCTCCCGTTCTTGTATCCACCTTTATAACCTCTCCCTCATTTATGAACAAAGGAACGTTAACCTGTGCGCCTGTCTCAACGGTAGCGGGCTTTGTTGCACCTGTAGCCGTATCGCCCTTGAAGCCGGGCTCGGTAGCGGTAACAGTAAGTTCTACCTGAAGGGGAGGCTCTATACCGAATACATTTCCGTTATAGCTTAATATTTTTACATTTTCGTTTTCTTTAACATACTTTAAAGAATCGCCTACCTCGGATGCGCTTATAGCGATCTGCTCGTAGGTCTCAACATCCATAAAGTTGAAGAAATCACCATCTGCATAGAGATAGGTCATATCTTTGCGGTCTATATGTGCCTTGGGCATCTTTTCGGTGGGTCTGAAAGTTTTTTCAACCACAGCTCCGGATACTAAATTTTTAAGTTTGGTACGAACAAAAGCCGCACCTTTTCCGGGCTTTACATGCTGGAATTCTATTATCTGGTAGATATTACCCTCATATTCCATTGTAACACCGTTTCTGAATTCGCCGGCAGAGATCATACTGCTTCCTCCTTGAAAAATACATATTTTTTATATAATAAACTAAAATCATTGAAATATCAAGACTTTTTTGTTTTTTTGTTGAAAATAGATATAATACTAAACTTTCATAGTAAACTTTACGTTTTTCTTCCAAAACTCTCGGCGGAACGACACGCGGGTCGTTCCCTACAGATTGCGACAAAGTTTTTCTTACATTTTAAGTTTTCTGCACCGAATTGATATTATCTATCAAAACAGACGCACGTCAACACTTTTGCGGTGCATGAGGCATTCCCTGTTTTCCGATAAACCAAAAAAAGGCCGCCCCCTAAGGGGCAGCCTCTTATGTTTTACGCTGCTGTAGTTTCTTCAGAAGTAGTTTCCTCTGTAGATTCGGTCTCAACCGTCTCTGTGGTCTCTTCTGTAGCTGCTTCGGTCTCTGCAGCTGCTGCAGCTTCTGCTGCTGCCTCTGCGTCAACCTCTGCCTTAACCTCAACTGCTGTGTCGTAAAGAGCATTAACTATTATAGCTGTCTCTGCTCTTGTTATGTTGTTCAAAGGATTGATTCTGCTTAAGTTATCGCCTGAAACAACACCTGCGTTTACAAGAGCCGCAACATGCTCTCTTGCATATCCGCTGATATCTTCGTTGTCTGCAAACTTGTCAAGAACGGACTCGTCCTTATCAAGCTCTACACCCATAGCCTCATAAGCTCTGGATACAAGAACCATAACATCCTGTCTTGTTATTTGATCTTCGGGCTTGAATGTACCGTCGGGATAACCCTCTGCTATGCCGTATGCCTTTGCTACTGCAAGAGCGTGTGCATAGTATGCATAATCATCAACATCCGTGAAATCATTGTCAACATTAGCTTCAAGTCCCAATGCTCTTACTATTGTAAGAACAAGGTCTGCTCTCTTTGTGGAGAATCTGGGGCTGAATGTTCTGTCGGCTGTACCCTTTACAACGCCTACTTTGGCAAGAGCGTTTATAGCATCTTCTGCCCAAGCTACGCCTTCAAGGTCGTCGAAGTATACATCAACACCTGTATCCTTAGGAGGATTAAGAGCGTATCTTAAACCTGTCTTGGAGGATGTTGTTGTGTCTTCTGTATCGTCATCCGCATCGCTTCCGCCGGATACAACTGCTGCTGTAGTAGCTTCTGTGGTAGTTGTGGTAGTAGCAACTCTTGCGCTACCGCCGCCGCCACCCCCGCCACCGCCGCCACCGCTGTGGCTTCTCTCGGTAGTTGCTTCGGTACCTGACTGAGATGTGGTTGCCTGTGTTTCTTCTCCGATGTTAGGTAAGATTACCTCATCACCTGCATCGTGTACATAAGCTTCTGTTCTTACAAGATATGTACCGTGGTCGAATGTACCGTCGGCATTTCTTGAGTAGAAGTTCATGCTGTCAAGTGCTGTGTTGTACTTATCGATACTTAAGAACATTTCTGCAAGCTTATCGGTTGTAAGTACATCCTCTACAGCCTGACCGTTCTCATCGTAGTACTTGCTTACAGCGTCTTTACCATTTTCATAGATAAAGTAGTTTGTGGAATTCAACAAAGGTGTGTCGTTGGCATTTCCGTAGATGGTATCATCGGTCAAGGAACCGATCTGGTCTGCGGATGCACCTGTTATGGAAACAGCACCCTTGAAATCGTAGTTGAACTTGTAAGGTCTGTTGCTTCCGCCGGGAAGAGAAGCGGGTTCTCTGTAGTTACCCTGGGAGTCTGCAAGCACTTCGCCCGAACCTGAGTAAAGAGCAAAGTTAGAACCTAAGTTGTTCATACAAATAACGTTTCTGAGTTTGAAACCGGGGTTGTTGTTGGAGTCTACACCGTTTGCTCTGTTGTCAAAGGCGATAGAGTCCTTAACATAATGTTTAACCATAATGTTCTCGCCACCAACCTTGAAACCGTTACCCGATGCGGTAGGAGATGCCCAAGGAGACTCGATACCGTCATCTCTAAGCTCTATACCGTTTCTGTAAGAAATACAGTTTTCAAGTGTAACAGGTCCTATAGGTCCTGTGGAAAGCTTGGTGTAACAATCCCAACCATCGTCTAAGTTATGGTGAGATACACAATCCTCGAATACATTGTTGTAACCTACGGTAAGCTTGGAAGCAAAACCGTCGGCATTCTGCATTGCGGGATCGCAGTTGTCATAAGCCTCACAATCTATGAAAAGGTTGTTGGAAGGCCACTGATCGATAGTATACTGTGTAGATACTATTCTTGAAACCTGGATACCTGTATCCTGGTTACGATAAGATGTAAGTCCTCTTACTATACAGTTGTTTGCACCGATATGGAAAGGCTTCATATTGGGACCTGACTTTGTTATAGCAAAGTTTTCGAAGTTCCAATAGTTACCTGCACAAAGTATACCTGCATACTTGCTTTCAAGGTCGATAACAGGATGTGCATCTGTTTCGGTATCGGCTCTGAGTGTCTTACGAGCAACAGCTGTACCCGACATAAGCTCGCTTATATCTATAGCTGCAGCTTCGCTGTTTCTTAAGTTGTATGTACCGTCAAGCATTATGATCTCTGTACCGAAATCGGCGAAACCAATAGCTGACTCGAGGTCAAGAGGATTTTCTCTTGAACCGTCACCCGTAACGCCACCGTCGGGGCTTACGTAAAGGGCCTTAAGGTCCTTAAGATTTGTTTGTGTGATCTTGTAACGTGATATTACAGTATCGTAAGATGTACAATTGTCTACTGTTGAAGGTGTGTAAGCAAGTGTTACATCGTTTATGGAGTTCTCCTTAAGGTTAAGAAGATATCCGCCGTACTTCTTGGAAACCAATACGTTCTTGTAAACAACATTACCGTTTAATGTTACAGTCATAAGACCGCCCGAAGGGTTGTTAGCCTTAACATAAAGGGTATAGTTAGGTGTTGTTGTGAACATACTTGAACCAACCTGAAGTCTGGGTGTGTACTCTTCCTCTGTCTTGGGAACGTCTACCTTATCGGTAGAAGGATCGTTCTCGTAGAGAGTGATGTTTGAAACATCGATATCAGCCCATCTGGATGCGAAGAAACCTACCCAGATATTGTCGGGATTCTGAATGTTGAGTACGCCCTCGGAGTCAAGCTCGTCGTTTCTGTCGTACTGAGTATTTGTTGTACCTGTCTGGTAGTCGTAAGTTGTGATCAAGAAACCGCTGTTGAGTTTCTGTAATGTTACATTGTACTTATCTCCCTTTTTAGGTACGGAAGTTGTGGTGGACTTGATACCAACACGAGTACCGCCACCGTTTGTTGCGATAACACCGGTTCTTATCATGATGTTTATTCTGTTCATGATAGACTTACGATAGTAGCTTGAAGATGTGGGATCTGTAGGGAAGGTGGAATCTGTACATCCACCTGCGATAACTATGTTGGAAGCGAAAGTATTTTCAACATCACCGCTTGCTACTCTATAGGTATCTCCTGCAGCATCTGTAAGAACAACGCCCTTCTTCCATGCTTCATAGAGATCCATAGGCTCGCCTGTGGTCTCGTCTATTAAAGCAGAGTCGATATCTGTTGTCATGTGGTTTGTTATACCACCCTTGTAAACGCCGTCATAAACACCGCCTGCAAGAGGGATAACGTCTCTTGCCATAATACCGAAGCATTCCTGACCCGAACGAAGTCTGTCAAGAGCCTCTATTTCGCTTATGGACTCACCTGTTGTCTTTAATACTTCAGCCTGCTTAGCCGCTATCTGAGCCTTGCCGTCTGCAGTATCGGGATCTATAACATAGTTGTTGACTGTTATATCAGCCGAAAGTTGGAAGTTCTTGTTGCCGTCAACCCTTGTGTAGTAGTAAGCTATACCGTCCTGGTCACCGGATACCTTACCGGAACCGTCCCATGAACGAACGTTTACTTTTTCTACATCGTTAAGTTTGCCGTCAACCATAAGTTCGGGAGCTATCTCGAAAGCTTCCTTGCCGTTTACATACTGGCTTCCGTCTGTCTTTGTAAGAGTTAAGGAAGAAGCTTCGTTCTCGGCTTTAACACCTAAGGAAGAAGCACCGAAGCAAGCTGCCTTCCAGTAGTAGTTCTTTTCTGCAACAACAGATGCGGTAAGATCGAACTTGCCGTAGTTTCTTGTTACAACATGAATAGTTGAGTAACCTGCTGCACTTGTATCGAAGTCTGAAAGGTCAACATAGTAGTTAGCCGCCTCAAGAGCTTCTAAGGAAGCTGCCTCTTCGGTACCTGTTGCCTTGTCTAAGAATACGACATCCGCACCCTTAAGCATGTAATATCCGTCATAATCTATGGCTTCGATATTACCGTTGTTGTAGATTATCTGGAGAGCAAGACCGCTGGGATCGAACTCTTCGCCAATCTGGTATGTAAGTCTGGGATAGTAAGATATCTCGCATCCCAATACGGATACATCTATTACCTGTACATCGTATGTGCAAGTCTTTGTTGTATCTCTGTTGTAAACTATTGTAAGGGTCTGTGAAGCTACAGCCTTAGATGTGTCAAGACCCGTTACCGTGTATTCGGAAGGATCGAGTACAACATAGTTAAAGCCCGTCTGACCGTCTACGGAATAAACAGCCTGTACTACAAGACCTGCTGTATCAAGGCTCTCACCTACACAGTACTGTGTCTTTGAAGCCTTTATCATGATATCGATACCCTGAAGTGTAGCAGCCTTAACGGTTACGGGAATATCTCCGTATACGCCGTTGGGATCTATGTTAGGGTCGTTACCGAATGCAAGCTTAACTGTTCTCTCTCCCGCTTTAGCAAAAGGAGTGTCGGAATTAAGCTCTGTACCGTCTACAGTATATACTCTGTTTGCCTTTGCAAGGTTGGAAACAGATCCATCCTCAAGAGTATATGTAGCGGAGATACCCGTATCGCTAAAGAGTGCACCTGTTAAGTACTCTGTGTTAACGGGCTGGTAAGCTATGTTTATATTTGTTACCTTTATAGGGCGAACATTTATTGTGATATCCTTAGATACGGAACCTAAGCTTATCTTAAGTGTTCTCTCGCCTATATCTGTGAAGGACTTGTTTGTGGCATCGTCAAATCCAAGGAAGGACATTTCGCCAAGGTCGTCCTCATCATCACCCGATAATTTACCTGTAGTACCGTCTGTATACTTAACATCAAGTACCATACCCGAAGGGTCGAATTTCTGTGTGCTGTAAAGTGTGCTGTTTGTAGGCATTGAAGCTACTTCGAAGGAAGCTACCTTCTTGGATCCTGCAACTACCTTGTTGTCGGTAACCTTAACGGCACCGTCTCTTGCCACACAGTAGCCCACATACTGATTGTTTTCAAAGATACCCGTTACATCGAGATCTTTTTCATATACGTTACCTTCTGTATCGGTAATCTTTATCTTTAATACGTCTCCGCTCTTCTTTACCTTAACGGCATACGGTCCTGCGTAAGCCGCAAGAGCCTTACCTGTCTCAAAAAGTGTCTCGGAGTCGATCTTGCCTGCTCCGTCATTTACTCTTATAACGAAGGGCTGTGTTTCCATTCTTGTAAGACCTGTACCAATAAATACACTGGGACCTGTCTGTGCTTTAAGCTCGGCATCATTTGCATTCTTAACATACTTGTGGTCGAATAATATGATACCTGCACCTCTCTGATTGACATTTGAGCCCGATGTGCCGGATGCATTGATGTCTATCATTGTGCTCATGTTCGATGTGAGTGTGAAGTCTTCACCTGCGGGGATCTGCATTGCTCTGTAGTAATATGAATCCTCACCGGTGGAGAACTTACCCTTTCCATCCTCTACAGCTGTGGGATCTATTGAAAGATAGATCTCGGAGTTGTCTTCGTTGACTTCACTTATCATGTAGTCAAGCTGGTTAGCCTTTGATGTGGAGTTGTCGGGTGTCTGACCGTTGAAACCGTTTCCGTTTGATTCCCAGTCACCCACCTCAACAGCTGCCCCCGCTTTGGAGAGTCTTACATTAGAGAATGTAACATCAGCTGCTCTTGTTACGAAAAGACCTGCGTAAAGATCGTCTTTAAAACCGTATTCGGCTGCATCTACGGTAGTCTCTTCTCCATCAAAAGTAAGTGTGTAAACTGTACCGGACTTCTTTATGGATAATTTGTAATCCTTTCCGGGAGTAGGTGCAACGGTTTTTTCACTGTCGAACTGTGTGAGTTTTGCAGCCTGCATTACCCATGCAAAGCCCATCTTTGTTGTATCATCGCCGTCAACGGCATTGTACATCTTAACAGGTCCTGCATTTATTGCATCTGCCTTCTTAGCATCGTTAGATGTAAGATCCAAAGGTATAACCACATCTCTTACGGATAAACCGAAACCAACCTGATTTCTGTTCTGATTAGCCGCATCATCTATACAGTTGAGGGCATTTACATGTGCCGTAGCGGAAAGTGTGAAATCATCATCCGCTGTCAACTCTTGATAATAGTATGTTATACCGGAAGACGAAGATGCTATCTTTCCGTAAGAAGCATCATCTTCGGGGGTGATGTTGTCGGATTTGAATATACCCATTCTCATTCTGACATTGCTGCCATCTTCCTGAACATCATAGGGGTATACCACATTACCGTCGGCATCATGGAAAAATTCCGTTGAATCGGGATTATTCCAATTTGTGATCTTTGCCTGACCGCCTGCATCGCCGTAAACGGTGGCAAGCCAAGGAGATGTGGTACTCCAACTCGGTCCTTGGGAGTCCTCGTTTAACTTAACGGAAGTACTTGAGGTTGAAAGGGAACTACCTGTTTCAACTTCGTCAACAGCCGATACGTCAACGGACACATCCTCGGACACAACTTCATCGGCTCTGACAACAACAGATGAGAATATCATCGATACTGCCAATGCCAATGATAAGAGTCGTCTCTTCATTGAATAATTCCTCCTTTATGTATTTTTGTTGTTTCGGATACTTTCTTTTACATCCGAAACTGTTTGTCTACAAATTCTCCCATGGAGAAAATCTGTCCGAACCGTCGCAAACGGACATACTCCCCCTCAACAAGACATTCATAGTTGTAGTAGATTATAAAACATTTTTTGTAAAAAATCAATATAAAATAACTTTAAAATCGTATTTTTTTAAACCAAATTTCTTTACTCTTGTGCTTTATTTATAAATTTGTAACATAACTGTAAAGAAAATAAATCCGTATTTGTATATTTTTTGGAAAACAAGCCAAAGTGGTTGTTGTAAATCCTTCTTTCTTATGATATACTTATGCTACATCGGTGCAAAACACTGTATAAAAGTATAAAGCGAGATGATAGTTTGAATCTTTTTGCAAATTTTTTTCAATACGATGCTATAATATTCATAATTGCGGCGGTAAATTTGTTTTTTTACGCCACAGCCTTGAAAAAGGCTTCCATATTATATAAGAAGGCACTGCCCTCCCTGCCCGTAAACTCCAAAAGCTTTGACAAGGAGTTGAAAAGGGCTCACGGCGAAAGCAGCTATAAAGTCCTCAGGGAGCTTTTGGAACAAACGGATTTTTGGTACACCCTTTTTACAAATGTTACGGGCATATTCACCCTTTTGGGAATACTGGGCACCGTTCGTTCCCTGCTTAATATAGTAAACTCGGGAGCGGATATAAACAACGAATTTTTGGGAGCTCTTACTTCCACATTTTGGGGCATAGTTTTTACCATAGTATTTAAAATAGCGGATACCTGCATTTCCACAAAGCTGAATTTGGGAGAGAGGATAACGGTATTCCTTGAAGAAAGGTACTTCAACGACTCCTCCGAAAACCAAAAGGCTACCTTCGGAGGCAAGAGGATATGAGTGCAAAAGGCAGAAAGCTTATACCCACCGACCTCACCCCCCTTCTTGATGTAATATTCATAATGCTTTTTATGGTAATGATAGGCAGTACCAAAACAGCTGCCGAAAAGGTTAAAAAAGCAGAGGCAGAGGCGGAAGCCGCAAAGGAAGAAAAAAGGCTTGCCCTTGAAGAAATGGCAAGATACGATGCCTTATATTCGGATATACTTACAATAAGAGTAGTACTCACAAGACAAGAAGAAAACAGAGTAGTAAGTATTTTTACTCAAGGAGAAGAGTTACGTTTCCCCTACAACTGGGAAAATGTAAATAAAGCGGGAGAGTTTACAAAAGAAAAAATTTCCGACATACTTAATAAAAAGGAAGCCTCCTCCCCCGTAATACTGCTTTTCGAGTACAACAACGACAATATATATAAAAGCGATTTTGACATTTTAAAGGGCTCCTTCACAGCCCTTCAAGGTAAATACACAAATCTTTTCGTACACTTAAACGAAATCACATCAAAAAAGGAGGAAAATGAAAATGGCTAAAGAAAAGAGAAAGAAAAAGGGACATTCACCCCTGCTTTTAATTCTAATACTTATTATAATAGCGGCAGCCATACTTTTTATAGGCTTCCACGGTCTGGGGCTTGGTGTAGGTCTCGGAGCGGGTAACGGAGAGCCCGAAAGGACCATGCCCGAGGTGGAAAGTTCGGTAGAAGAAACTTCCCTCGTAACGGAAAGCGGTTCTGCGAAAGAGAAGAGCCACAGCATCAAAGTATCCGAGAATACCGTTACCCTTGACGGAGAGGAAACGGATATAGCCTCTTTAGGCTCCGTACTCGATACGGATAAGGACTACACCTACACCCTTGAAAACGACAAAGCCATAAACGGCGTATACGAGCAGGTAAAGGCAGCCCTCGAGAGCGCAAAAGTAAACTATACGGAAACAAACTAAAACATGGGGTGTGATACGTCACACCCCTAAAAAATATCCTTTTTATGGAGAGAATATATGAAAGATTTTGTACACCTTCATGTACATACGGAATTTTCCCTCTTGGACGGTTCCGCAAAGATAGCACCCTTGGTGAAAAGGGCAAAGGAGCTGGGTATGAAGGCTCTTGCCATTACCGACCACGGTGCCATGTACGGGGTAATAGATTTTTATAAAAAATGCAAGGACGAGGGCATAAAGCCCGTTATAGGGTGTGAAATCTACCTTGCAAACACAAACAGATTTGACAAAGAAAAATCCGATGATAATTTTTACTATCACCTGGTACTTTTGGCAAAGGACAGGAGAGGCTATGAGAACCTTATAAAGATAGTATCCTACGCTTTTACCGACGGCTTTTACTATAAACCCAGAGCCGATATGGAGCTTATAAAAAAATACAGCCGGGGTCTTATTGCCACAAGTGCCTGCCTTGCGGGCCCCGTTGCCAGAACATACCTAAGAAAGGGATATGAGGCGGCTAAGGACTTCGCCCTTGAACTTTTAAATATTTTCGGTGAGGGAAACTTTTATCTTGAGTTGCAGGATCACGGCATACCCGAACAAAGGGATGTGAACCAAGCCATAATGCGTATGCATGAGGAAACGGGTATACCCTTGGTGGCTACAAACGATTCTCACTACATATATCCCGAGGATTGGGAGGCTCACGAGGCTCTTCTTTGCGTGCAAACAAGCACCACCCTGTCGGACCCCGACAGAATGACCTACGAGCCCGAAAAATTTTATTTAAAAAGTCCCGAGGAAATGTACGCACTTTTCCCTTATGCACAAAGTGCCTGTGAAAATACGGTGAAAATAGCGGAACTTTGCAATGTGGATTTTGATTTTAACAACTACAAACTCCCTAAATTCGTAGTACCTACGGGTCAAAGCAGTATAGACTACCTAAGAGCTTTATGCGAAAAAGGCCTTGAGGAAAGATACTCCCCCGTAACGGAGGAACTTAAAACAAGACTCAACTACGAAATAGAAGTAATATCTCAAATGGGCTTTGTGGACTATTTCCTAATTGTGTCCGATTTTATAAACTATGCCAAAAACAAGGGCATACCCGTAGGCCCCGGCAGAGGTTCCGCCGCTGGCTCTATCGTCGCCTTCTGTTTAAGGATAACCGATATAGACCCTATCGCCTACGACCTTATATTTGAGCGATTTCTCAACAGCGAAAGAGTCAGCATGCCCGATATAGATATTGACTTCTGCTACGAAAGAAGACAGGAAGTTATAGACTATGTAAAGGAAAAATACGGCTCGGAGCAGGTTTGTCAAATAATAACCTTCGGTACCATGAAAGCCAAAAACGCCGTAAGAGATGTAGGCAGGGTAATGGAGATACCCTACGGAGATGTAGATAAGATAGCAAAGCTTATACCTCTGCGTGCCTTTCCCGTAACCATTGAAAACTCTCTGGCGGTAAACGATGCCTTTAAGAAAAGGTATGAGGAAAACGGGGACATACAAAAACTTACCCAAAGCGCCATCCTACTTCAAAGGATGCCAAGAAGCGGTCCCGATAAGGCGGTGGGAGTAATACTGAGACAGGCTGCCTCCCAAAACTCTCTACCCGTAGAGCTTGCGGATGAGATAGCCTCCTACATACCCAATGACATTCCCGTGACCCTAAATAACACTTTGAGGCTTGTAAAGGAATTTAAAGCCGCCTATGAGGAGGATGAAAGGGCAAGGCTTATAATAGATACAGCCATACAGCTTGAAGGTCTGCCTCGAAACACCTCTACCCACGCTGCGGGAGTAATAATATCCGACAGACCTATAGTAGACTATGTGCCTCTATATAAAAACCCAAAGGACGGTGCGGTCTCCACACAGTATGTTATGACCACTTGCGAAGAGTTGGGACTTTTAAAGATGGACTTTTTGGGCTTGCGTACCCTTACGGTAATAAACGACACCTTTAAGACCATAGCAAAGACCACGGGCAAGCACCTTTCCACAAACGATATAGACTACAAAGATAAAGCCATATACGAGCTTATAGCCTCGGGAAATACCTTAGGCGTATTTCAGCTTGAAAGCCCGGGTATGACCTCCTTTATGCGAGAGCTTAAACCAAGCAATATAGAAGATATCATAGCGGGTATCTCTCTCTACAGACCGGGTCCCATGGACTTTATACCAAAGTACATAAACGGCAAGAAGAACTCCGACACCATAGTATACGACCACCCCCTTCTTGAACCTATACTCAATACCACCTACGGCTGTATAGTATATCAAGAACAGGTAATGCAGATATTCAGAGATTTAGGCGGTTACTCTTTGGGAAGGAGCGACCTTGTACGTCGTGCCATGTCCAAAAAGAAGTCCTCGGTACTGGCAAAGGAAAGGGCGGTATTCATAAACGGTGACGAAAATGTTTGCGGCTGCGTTAAAAAGGGCATAAAGCCCGAGACTGCCAACAAAATATTCGACGAAATGATGGACTTTGCCAAATATGCCTTCAATAAATCCCATGCCGCAGCCTATGCGGTGGTGGCTCTTCAAACAGCTTGGCTTAAAGCCCACTATCCCGCAGAGTTTATGGCTGCCCTCATTACAAGTGTAAAGGACGATACGGATAAAATAGTACAGTACATAGAAAACTGCAAACAAATGGGCATAAAGGTACTGCCTCCAGATATAAACGAGAGTACTTATTCATTCAATGTTGTGGGAGGTAATATACGCTACGGCCTTTCCGCCGTTAAAAACGTGGGAGAGGCAAATATAAGGTGTATCGTGGAAAAAAGGAATGAAATAGGTAAATTCCGCTCCTTTAATCAGTTTTTAAACCTTATATCGGGACAACTGAACTCCCGCTGTTTGGAAGCCCTTATACTTGCGGGCTGTTTCGATTGCTTGGGCGGAGCGAGAACACAGTACCTTCATATTTTCAGAACCACCTACGACGATATTGTAAACTCCCATAAAACCGTAGCCCCCGGGCAAATAAGTCTCTTCGACCTGCCCGGAGTATCTACGGAGGACCCTTACGAGGATAAACTCCCCGACATACCCGAATTTCCTCAAAAGGTAAAGCTTTCCAAAGAGTGGGCACTTATAGGTGTGTACCTGAGCGGACACCCCCTTGACGAGTATGTGGAGACCTTAAAGAAATTCACCTCCCACACCACAGTGGATTTTCCCACCTCGGAGGAGGAGGCGGCATCTCCCGATAAGGTGCAAGACGGACAAAAGGTGGTGCTTGGCGGTATTATAACAGCCATTTCCGTAAAGACCACCAAAAGAAACGACAAAATGGCATTTATAACATTGGAGGACACCTACGGTAGTATAGAGATAATACTTTTCCCCAAAAGCTATGCCGAATACGAGGCTATACTAAAGGAAGAGGAAATAGTTACGGTAGCAGGCAGAGCCCAAATATCCCCCGAAGAAAAAAATAAAATAGTTTGCGATAAACTTACACTCTACAGCGAACTTGAGGCTATGAGCTACGACCCCGCCACACTTTGGCTTAAAATAGAAGATGACAGCCAAATCACGGCTATAAATACCATCATTTCAAACTGCAAAGGCAGAGACAATGTAGTAATATACAACGCCGAAACAAAAAAGAAATACCGCAGCGATAATGCTGTAAAGGCAGAGGGTAGGGCAATAGAGGAGCTTAAAAAACTTTTGGGCGAAAAAAATGTGGTAGTTAAAAAATAATCAAAACAGCCTATATAGATTAAAAATTTAAAATTTAACTTTATTAAGTGTTGATTTTTATAACAATGTATTGTACAATGTTTTATTGACACCACAAACCGAAAGCGAGTTTTATTATGTACAAAAAAGGACTACACGGTTGGTATAAGCACATAGATTTCCTTATTATAGATATGATCTGTTGGCAACTTGCCTTTTTGCTTTCCTACCATATAAGTATACTTATGGGGTTTAATTCCTTTAAAGTAACTTTATACTCAAACAACCCCTATGCCGAAATGGCTTTAAATCTTCTTTTGATATCCATAGCCGTAAGCTTTTTTACCGATTCTTTTAAGAATGTGGTAAAAAGAGGTATATACAAAGAGTTTGTAGCTACTATAAAACAAGCATTTTATGTAATGGTGATACTTCTTATCTACCTCTTTGCTAAGAAGATAAGCTCCAACTACTCCAGATCCATAATTCTTATGCTGAGCCCCGTATACATAGTACTTGCCTTTGCATTCAGAATATTATGGAAGGAAGCCCTTCTTAAAAACATAATATCAAAGGGTACAAGCACCATACTTATAATCACCACGAAAAAATGTCTTAAAAACAACAACATTTTTGAAAATATACAGATATATAAGGGTAAAAACTATATACTAAAAGGCTATGCCCTCTTAGAAGATAACTGCGAGGGCAAGGAAATAGACGGTAATGTAATAGTTGCCGACAGATCCACCCTTAAAAACTACCTTACAAGGGAGTGGATAGACGAGGTATTCGTAATGACCGAAAGCGATGACAAATACCCCTCAAAGCTTATGAACGGTCTTACGGATATGGGTATAGCCACCCACTACGAAATAGCCGATGCCTCTTCCCTTGACGACAACTGTCAGTTTGTGGAAAAGATAGGCAGATACACCGTTATCACCACCGTAGCAAGAGCACCCAACCCTTGGGAGCTTGTTTGCAAGAGAATAATGGATATTATAGGGGGAATAGCAGGCTGTATAATAACACTTTTGCTCACCTTGATAGTCGGCCCCCTTATATACATACAATCCCCCGGCCCTATATTCTTCTCTCAGGAAAGAATAGGTAAAAACGGTAAAAAGTTTAAAATGTACAAGTTCAGAAGTATGTACCTTGATGCCGAAGAGCGCAAGAAAGAACTTATGGCTCAAAACAGGGTGAAAGACGGTATGATGTTCAAACTGGATTGGGATCCCCGTATAATAGGTGCAAAGAAGCTTCCAAACGGCAAAACCAAAAAAGGCATAGGAAACTTTATAAGAGACTGGTCTATAGACGAGTTCCCTCAGTTTTTTAACGTTCTTAAAGGTGATATGTCTGTTGTGGGTACAAGGCCCCCTACGGTAGATGAGTGGGAAAAATACGATACCCACCACAGAATAAGAATGGCAACGAAACCCGGTGTAACGGGTATATGGCAGGTAAGCGGAAGAAGTAATATCACGGACTTTGAAGAGATAGTAAAGCTTGATAAGTCCTATATCATGAACTGGAACATAGGTCTTGATATTAAGATACTGCTTAAGACCCTTGTAGTAGTGCTAAAAAAAGAAGGGTCCATGTAATTATAAAGCACACGAGCAGAACGATACACAGGTGGAATAACGCACCGGCGGAACGACACGCGGGTCGTTCCCTACAGACTCTAAATAACCTTTAGGGAACCTCTAAAAACTCAAAAGTTTCCGCTATATATCGGTATAAAACCAACAGCCGTAAAAAGGAGGCTCACACCTCTTTTTTACGGCTGTTTCTTATTCTTATAACTATCATAAATATCACTCCCGCCACAAAAAGCAAGAGGGAGAGTAGCATACTTACGGGAAGCCCCAAAAACTTAAGTTGGTCTGTTCTTAAGGACTCGGTAAAAAATCTTCCGAAACCGTAGAGTATGAAATAAAGAGCCATAACATCGCCCTTTTGTTTTTTAAAGTGCTTGAAATCATGGGCTCTGTAGAAAAGCACTACCACAAGGGACAGGAGGTTCCACAAACTCTCATATAGGAAAGTAGGGTGCACCATAATGTAGTTAGTACCCGAATAGGTCACAAGAGGATATACAGCAGAGTTGTAAACAACGGTATTTCCCACTACCTTAGCCCCCGCAACGGTGTTTACATCATAGCCCATGGCAAGTAAGCCGTTTGTGTAGGAGCCGAAGGCTTCTCTGTTAAAGAAGTTTCCCCACCTGCCGAATATCTGCCCTACATATATGCTTGGCATAACGGTATCGGCAAAAGTCAAAAAGTTTATTTTTTTAACTCTTGCAAATATAAGACCTGCTATAAAGCCTGCAAGAACACCGCCGTATATGGCAAGACCGCCTTCTCTGAACTTAAAGAAATCCAGTATACTGCCCTCGTAAAATACAAGGTAATAAAGCCTTGCCCCCACTATACCGCTAAGCAAGGCAATAAAGGCAAAGTCGGAGTAGATATCCGCATTTTGCTTACTTCTTTTTGCCTCGTACAAACAAAGTGCCACGCCCAATAAGGCGCCCACACATATTACAAGGCCGTATTTGTATATTTCAAATCCGAATATCCTAAATGCGACCCTGTCTATTTTATTTATATATATTCCTATATTAGGGAATATTACCTCTCCCAAATCACTTTCCTCCGTTAAGACACCTTTATGTCGTTCCAAACATCGGCATTCTTTTCCGTTTTAAGCTCGTCTATCCATTTTGCGCTTTGCTGAGCGTATATTTCTTTCTTTTTGGCATCCACATAGCTTTGTTTAAGCTCCTGTTTAAGCTGCGTATCATCTTTAGGGGTTATCTTCACAAGCTTTATAACATAGTAACCCACACTGTCGCTTATAAGTATGTTTTCGCCTTCTTTAAGCTCGTATACCGACCTTGCCCCCGACTCATCACCGTAAAGGCTCTCTTCAAATATCTTTTCTTCACAAGGATCCCCGGGAAGGAAGGTAGCTGCCGCTCCGTCAAAGTTTACACCGTTTGACACTGCGGTATATGCCTGCTGTGCCTTTTCCTTACTTTCGGGTATATCTGCCTGAAAAAACATTTCCCTTATGGTGTAGTCCGAAAACTTTCCGGGGTTTTCCGCCTTGTACTGCGCAAAGTAGTCGTTAAACTCCTCTTCGTTCACAATGTAGCTTTCCGTTATATAATCATATACCTTAAGTTGCAGCTTTACCTGTTCAAGTATAGCCTCTATTTTTTCCTTATCAAGAGAAAGTTTTTTTAACTCTTCCTGTGTGAAATAACCCAAGACCTCGTTTGCCTTTTGAGATACAGCCTCTTTGTCCGCCTCATCTAAGGTGATATTAAGTACGGGTGCCTGTTTTACAGCGCTCTTTACCATGAGTAAAGACTCTACAGCCCTATCCTTTGCCACCTCTTCGGCACTCTTACCGTCAAAGTCCGCTTCCCAAATACTTTCTCCTTCTTCTGCCGTGGCTTCCATATCTCTTTTCTGTTCATAGAGATATATCATAAACTCCCCTTTGCTTATTTCTTCCGTGCCTATCTTTACTACATAATCCCCCGTTTTCTTACACCCGAAAAAGCCGAGAGACAGTATTATAACAAATATCAAGCCTATGTATTTTTTAAAGCCTCTCACCTTTCATCCCTCCGAGTTAAAAAATTTCATAGTAATCTTTCCATTTCTCTTCCTAAGAAAATCTCAGCGGAACGACATGCGGGTCGTTCCCTACAGATCATTTGGAAGCTTCCGGAATTTTATCACCATATCTTTTTTGAAACCAAAGATTTCTATAATGGGTCGGCACTGCCTCATACGAGGAGGCTACCTTGCTATATTATATCCTTTGCGGGATGTAATATCAAACAAAAAACAAGGATGTAACAAAAGTGTAAACTTAAGCTACATCCTTGATATTGCAATATTTATTTTTCTCTTACTCTGTCTATAAACTTAAGTACTATAAGCACAAGAGTAAGAAAACCTGTGGCAATGCCTATGAGTATTATAAATATAAGGGGAAGTCTTTTTTTGGAGTTTACCACAAGGGCAGTGGAGGAAACGCTGAGATCCACCACAAGACCGTAGGCACCGTTTTCGTAGGTGACCATATACTCCGAAACATCTACGGTAACATTTTCGGTACCGTATTCCTTCCTTATATCCTCCATGATATAGTCGGGTATATTTCCAAGCTTTCTGATGGTATTTATAGGCTCTATAAACTGTATATCCACCTGCCCCGGTACAGAGGGACTGAGGGAAGTCATAAGCACATCTCTATGTTTGTCAAGTTTGCGTAAAAGCTCCTGTATTTCGGGAGTATCCGTATTTTCTATTACCGTATTGTATATATCCATATCCTTATCCTCCTCGTTAAGGATATTATACCATAGGGTTGTTTTTTTTTCAATATTACTTTGTAAAATTATGATTTAGTGACCCAAATCAATTTTTAGCTAACGCGAAAAAATTGATTTTTCCGGCATTGGTTCCTATAATTACAAATTTTATCTTTGTGACGGAACCTCTCCGTCAGCTAAAGCTGCCACCTCCCCTTTCTGTCGATGTGGCTTAGGAGTTGAATATGGCAAACGTACATTAGAGTAGCAACAAAGTAAAAAAAACCAAAACCCGAAACATCGGAAAAGCCTCGCCTGAACAGCCACAGCTGACGGAGAGGTGACACGGCGGGAGCCGGGTCGGAGAGGTTACCCACCCCGGGAGGGGAAGGAAGCCCAAAGGGCTGACGCCGGAACAACCAATACCTATGTTCACAGAGCAATTAATACCGCTCAAAATCACAAAAGTAATGTACCCCCACAAGTTCTGATTTTTCGGTCAAAACCCCATCCCCGCAAAAAAGGCGGTGCAATACGCACCGCCTTTGCATTTTACAATTTCTCAACCGAAAGAGTTACCTCTTCGCCGTTTATATTCCATTTTTTGGAGTAGCCTGCCTGACCTTCTTTAATATCGTCTGCAAGCACACTCTTTGATATGGACTCTTTGTTGTTTGTAAGAACTTCGGCTATTTTTTCGTTACCTTGGTAGTATACATTTATTCTGTCAAGGACTTCAAAATCAGCCTCTTTACGCATGGTCTGTATCTTGCTTGTAAGCTCTCTGGCAAAACCTTCTTCTATAAGCTCTTTTGTAAGGGAGGTGGAAAGTACGGTAAGGGTATTTTTATACTCCTCTGCGGCAAAGCCCTCTGCCTGTTCGGTGGATATAAGTACATCCTCACGTGAGAGTTCTACCTTGGTGCCCTCTACCTCAAAGCTGATTATACCGTGGTCGTTAAGCTCACCCATTAAGGCATTTCCGTCGCCGTTTTTAAGGTATTCACCTATTTTAGGCACAAGTTTACCGTATTTTTTGCCTAATGTCCTAAGCTGGGGCTTAAAGGAGTAGGAGGTAAACTTTGCGGTATCTTCCACAAACTCTATATTCTTTACATTAAGCTCATCAAGTATTATATCGTAGTACTCTTCATCAAGCTTGCCGTTTGTTTTAACATACATATCGGCTATGGGCTGTCTGTTTTTGATATTTGCCTTTTCTCTTGCGGCACGACCCGAAACGACTATGGAAAGAACAAGCTCCATATTTTCTTCAAGCTTCTTGTCTATAAGGCTTTCATCATAGGTAGGGAAGTCGCAAAGGTGCACGGACTCGGGTGCATTTTTGTTAACGGAAAGCACAAGGTTTTTGTATATGCTCTCCGACATAAAAGGCACAAAAGGAGCCGAAAGCCTTGTAAGGGCCTCCAATACCGTGTAGAGAGTCATATAAGCATTTATCTTGTCCTGAGGCATATCCTTACCCCAGAATCTTTCTCTCGAACGGCGAACATACCAGTTGGAAAGCTCGTCCACAAACTCTGCCATAGCTCTTGCGGACTCTGTTATCTTGTAGTTTTCAAGGCTCTCATCCACAAACTTTATAAGGGAGTTGAGCTTTGAAAGTACCCACTTATCCATAGGTGCCAAACTCTCTTTATCTAAGGTGTACTTTGTGGGATCGAAGGAGTCTATATCCGCATAAAGTATGTAGAAGGCATAGGTATTCCAAAGAGTACCCATAAATTTACGCTGATATTCACTTACGGAATCCGATGAAAATCTGTTGGGAAGCCAAGGTGCGGAGTTTATGTAGAAATACCATCTTGCCGCATCCGCTCCCTGTTCGTCAAGCACGCTCCAAGGGTCTACCACATTTCCAAGGTGCTTTGACATCTTTCTGCCGTCCTTATCCTGAACATGTCCCAGAACGATAACGTTTTTATAAGGGCTCTTGTCAAAAACAAGGGTGGATATAGCCATAAGGGTGTAGAACCAACCTCTTGTTTGGTCTATAGCCTCGGAAATGAAGTCAGCAGGGTAGTTTTCATCAAAAAGTTCCTTGTTCTCAAAAGGATAGTGCCACTGTGCAAAGGGCATGGAACCCGAGTCGAACCAACAGTCTATAACCTCGGAAACTCTCTTCATCTTCTTTGAACACTTGGGACAATTGAGATAAACATTATCTATATAGGGCTTATGAAGCTCTATATCCTCGGGACAGTTATCACTCATACTCTTAAGTTCTTCTATGGAACCTATGGTATGCTTATATCCGCACTCACACTCCCAAATAGGAAGGGGTGTACCCCAATATCTTTCTCTTGAAAGACCCCAGTCTATAACGTTTTCAAGGAAGTTTCCGAATCTTCCATGCTTTATGTTGTCGGGCATCCAGTTTACGGTATCGTTATTCTTAAGGAGGCGATCCCTTATTTTGGTCATTTCTATAAACCAAGTATCTCTTGCATAGTAGAGAAGGGGAGTGTCGCATCTCCAACAGAAGGGATAATCATGCTCAAAAGGTATGGCAGCGTAAAGCTTTCCGCTTTCTTCCAATCTCTTAAGTATTTCCTTATCTCCATCCTTTACAAATACACCTTCAAGACCTTCCACTTCCTTTGTGAAAGTACCCTGATCGTTTACAAGCTGTACAAAAGGGAGATCAAATCTCTTTCCTACTCTTGAGTCGTCCTCACCGAAGGCGGGAGCGATATGTACTATACCCGTACCGTCCGTAAGTGTAACATAATCGTCCTCACAAACAAAATAAGCCTTTTTATCGGGTGAAGCATAGTCAAAAAGAGGCTCATACTCCACTCCCACAAGCTTATCACCCGTAACGGTCTCTATTTCCTCATATTCCTGCTTTAAGGCAGTTTCCAAAAGTGCCTTTGCAAGTATGTATATTTTACCGTCCTCAGCCTTAACTTTTGCATACTCTTCGTGCTTATTTACACAAAGAGCCACATTTGAGGGCAATGTCCAAGGTGTTGTTGTCCAAGCAAGGAAATATTCGTTATCCTTACCCTTAAGTTTAAATCTTGCGGTACAAGATGTTTCCTTTACATTCTTGTAGCCCTGAGCTACCTCGTGTGATGAAAGAGCGGTACCGCAGCGAGGGCAGTAGGGTACTATCTTATGTCCTTTGTACAAAAGACCCTTATCCCATATCTGTTTAAGTGCCCACCATACCGACTCTATATATTCATTGTGGTAGGTAACGTAAGGGTTTTCCATATCCGCCCAATAGCCTACTCTCTCACTCATATCCTTCCAGAGAGACTCGTAGGTAAATATGGAGTCTTTACACTTTTTGATAAAAGGCTCTACGCCGTAGTTTTCTATTTGGGGCTTACCGCTTATACCAAGCTGCTTTTCCACCTCAAGCTCCACGGGAAGACCATGGGTATCCCATCCTGCCTTTCTGAGCACCTTATAACCCTTCATAGTCTTGTATCTGGGTATAAGGTCCTTTATAACTCTTGTAAGTATATGGCCTATATGAGGCTTGCCGTTTGCCGTAGGAGGGCCGTCATAGAAGGTGAAAACAGGTGCCTTCCTTCTTGCCTCTATGGATTTGGCAAAAATATCATTTTCCTGCCAGTATTTTAAAACGCTTTTTTCTCTGTCTACAAAGTTTAGGTCTTTGTTTACTTTCTCGTACAATTTATGAACCTCCCGTTTTATTTTTCTTATATATTGTTCTTATGGGACCTCTAAAAACTCATAAATCGTAAAATCGGCTATATTGTCCTATTGCGTCGTCAATGTCTCTCACCAATGCTCTACATTGGCTTCGAGCCATTTCCCGGTCCTCGAACAAGCTATCTCAATTTTACTTCAATAGCACTTTTTAGAGCTTCCCTTGTGATATAAAAAGTAATACAAAAAGCCGCAACCGTCCCGAACAGGACGCCTGCGGCGCGGTACCACCCGTTATTAAGCATAAAGCTTCACTTTAATGTCCTTTAACGCAGAACTTACGCCCGAGTCTACTGTATTTCGGTCAGGCACAGCCAAGGTGATATTCACTTTGCAATTGCCGTCGGTTTCCACCCTCCCGACTCTCTGTAGGTATTTTTCAAAGCTGTTTGTCCTTGCTATAGTGTTTACAACAAAAAATATTATAATATCAAATTTCGAATTTGTAAAGACTTTTATTCTTTTTTATCCATTACCGACATATAGGCGGGACGAATGATCTTATTCATACAAATAAGCTCTTCTATTCTGTGGGCGCTCCAGCCCACAACTCTTGCAATGGCAAAAAGAGGGGTATACAATTCCACGGGTATACCCAACATATCGTATACAAAGCCGCTGTAGAAGTCCACATTGGGGCTTACACCCTTATATATCTTTCTCTTTTTGGCGATAAGGGAAGTGGCTGTTTTTTCCACATTCTCATAGAGTATAATATCCTTATCTCTTCCCTTTTCCGCCGCAAGTTTACCCACATATTCTTTCAACGCCTTTTCTCTGGGGTCGGATACGGAGTAGATGGCATGTCCCATACCGTATATAAGTCCCTTACCGTCAAAAGCCTTTCCTTCAAGCATAAGTGAAAGATATCTTTCTATCTCTTCCTCGTCTGTAACATCGTGAACATTCTTGCGGATATCCTGCATCATTTCCATTACCTTTATATTTGCCCCTCCGTGCCTTGAACCCTTAAGGGAGGACATGGCGGCGGCAATGGCGGAGTAGGTATCGGAGCCCGAAGATGTTACCACTCTTGTTGTGAATGTGGAGTTGTTTCCGCCTCCGTGTTCCATGTGGAGCATAAGCGCCACATCAAGCACCTTTGCTTCAAGGGCGCTGTACTTCATATCGGGTCTTAATATCCTCAGGAAATTTTCCGCCGTGGATAACTCCTTTGAAGGTCTGTGTATATACATACTTCCGTTTTTAACATAGTGACAGTAAGCATGGTAGCCGTATACCGCCAACATGGGAAATACCGCTATAATTCCCAAACATTGGCTTATGTTCACCGCAATATCTCCGTTTATCTTTTTGTCATAGGAGGCAAGGGTAAGTATACTCTTTGTCATAGAGTTCATAATATCGGCGGTAGGTGCCTTCATTATAACATCTCTTGTAAAGTTAGAGGGCAGTGTCCTGCAAGAAGCAAGTACCTTGTTAAACTCCTCCAGCTTCTCCTCATCGGGCTTTTCTCCGAACAAAAGCAAATAAGCGGTCTTTTCAAAGCCGAACTCATTTTCTTCAAGCTCGTCTATCAGGGAGCGAATGTTATAACCCCTGTACCATAGTTGCCCATCTATGGCTATTCTCTTTCCGTCTTCCACCTTAAAGGCATCTATAAGGGAAATATTGGTAAGTCCCGTAAGTACCCCCACACCGTTGATATCCCTCAAACCACGGTTTACGTTGTACTTTGTGTAAAGCTCATCATTTATGTTATCGTGCTCAAAACACAACTGCCCCGCCTTTGCGGCAAAGGCATCCATCTCTTTTTTTATCATATTACCCCTCCCTCTCTTACAGTATATCGCTATAATACATTACTATAACATATTATTTATGCCTTAACAAGTAAAATTTTCCCTATACGAATCTTACGAATCATAGAATTGTTGTCCCTGTTCGGTGGTAAGCCTTTCTGTTTTGGGATATTCGTATATTTTGGGATCATCTTTGTTTTCCTCTAAATATTGCGCAAACTCCTCCGCATACCACTTAGCCATATCCAAATTGTGCATACGGTAATATCCGCAGTTCTCCGCTGTGGTACCGGGTACGCTTTCCTGCTCACTCACATTTTTAAAGGCTCTGTATATTATATCATATACTTCCTTTGAAGGTCGAGAGCCCTTAAGTATAAGGTAAAAGCCCGTTAAACAGCCCATAGGTCCCCAATATATCACATCTTCTTTCCATGTAGGGTCGTTACGCAGGTAGGTAGCTATAATGTGTTCGAGAGAGTGCATGGCAGCCACATCTATAACAGGCTCTCTGTTAGGTCTTTTAAGCCTTACATCGTAGGTGGTGATAACGCTGCCTCCCACCTCATCCATTCTGCTTATAAATATCCCGGGAACAATAGCTGTATGATCCACGGAAAAACTCGGTATTAGATCCATAACTTTTATCTCCTTAATATTCTATTCCTTTTCTTGCTTCTATTCCTTCTTCATAAGGGTGTTTCACAAATTTTATCTCGCTTATGTACTCGGCTTTTTCAAGTATCTCCTTACAAGCACCTCTGCCCGTTAATACAAGCTCGCCCTTGTAGTTATCCATAAGTTCGGTCAAAAGCGATTTTGTTATATAGTCGTTATTGTAGGCAACAAGCACCTCATCAAGTATGAGCATATCGGAATCGGCAAGGAAGGCATTTTTTAACATTTCGTCTTGTTTTTCTTTAAGGTAGGGTATATTTTTATAGTCAAAATCCTTTATGTTTTCTACCCTTTCCACCTTTATGTTAAGACTTTTAAGTGCCTTTACCTCTCCGCTGTCCATACCCTTTAAAAACTGCACGAATATTACATTCATACCGTTTCCCACAGCCCTTACAGCCATGCCGACAGCAGAGGTGGTCTTGCCTTTTCCCTCTCCCGTAATAATATGTATCATTGCAGTATATACCTTTCCAATCTGTTGTATGTTTCGGTATCGGTGTAAAGTTCAAAAAAATAGCCCTGTTCTTCGTTGCTTGAGGATACTATTTCGCAGTTGCCGTGTATGAGGGAGAGCATCTTTCCCTCACTGTAGGGTATAAGTACTTTTACGGATCTTTTAAGGCTTTTAACCGCCTCCTCCGTCTGTGTTACAAGCTCCTCAAGACCCACTTCCCCTTTTACGGACCCCATAAGGGTCTTAAGGGCATTTCTGTCGGGCAGAAGGGGCATTTCAATATCGGGGGCATCCATTTTATTGTAAAATGTTATGGTAGGCTTATCCGCCGCTCCCAACTCCTTTAAAGTTTGGTAGACCGTAAGTATATGCTCATTTCTGTTGGGATTTGAGGCATCTACCATGTGTATAAGCACATCCGCATACTTTACCTCTTCAAGAGTCGCCCTAAAGGCTTTTATAAGACCGTGGGGAAGCTTTTGTATAAAACCTACGGTATCCGTTAAAAGATACTTTGCACCGCCTGCTGAAATATATTCTCTTGTGGTGGTGTCAAGGGTGGCAAAAAGCTTATCCTCAGCCAATACCCCCGAGCCCGTAAGCTTGTTTAAAAGCGTGGACTTTCCGGCATTGGTATAGCCTACAAGGGCAACAACGGGTATTTTGTTCTTCTCCCTTTTTTGTCTGAGTACCGTTCTGTGGTGTTCTATCTGCTTTAGGTGTTTGTTTAGCTCCGATATCCTATCGGATATAAGCCTTTTATCTATCTCAAGCTTCTTTTCACCCGGGCCTCTTGTTCCTATACCGCCTCCAAGCCTTGACATTTCTCTGCCGTGACCGGTTAGGTGGGTGAGGGAGTATTTCAGCTGTGCCAGCTCCACCTGCACCTTACCCTCCGCACTTGCGGCTCTCATGGCGAAAATATCCAGTATTATAAGAGTACGGCTTATTATCTTGACCTTAAGTATCCTCTCCAAATTTCTTATTTGAGCGGGGGATAGGTCGTCATCGCAAAGTACACCGTCCGCTTCCTTAAACTCTATATAATTTTTAAGTTCCTCCAACTTGCCCTTGCCGAAGTAGGTGGCTTTATCGGGGGTATCTTTTTTCTGAGTCATATACCCCACCGCTTCCGCACCTGCGGTTTTAGCCAACTCCTCCAGCTCCTTCAAGCTGTTTTCTATATCAAATACCGAGGCATCGTTATCAATGCCTATAAGTATAAGTCTTTCCTTCTGTTTTTCGGTTTCAAACATCCAATGACCTCATTACATTAAATTTTCGGGATTAAGGCACTTAAGCTCATCTATTACGAACAAGCCGTCCTTTCTCACAAGGACATCGTCGAAATATATTTCTCCGCCGCCGTATTCGGGGCGCTGTATAAGTACAAGATCCCAATGCACCGCACTCCTGTTGCCGTTATCTGCATCGTCGTAGGCATTTCCCGGAGTAAAGTGTATGCTTCCCGCTATTTTTTCATCAAAGAGTATATTTTTCATAGGCTTTAAAACGTAGGGATTTACGCCTATGGCAAACTCACCCACATATCTTGCCCCCTCATCCGTATCCAAAAGGGAATTTATCTTTTGTGTGTCGTTGGCGGTAGCCTTTACTATTTTCCCCTTTTCAAACTCCAATACCACATTTTCGTAGGTAAAGCCCTCATACTCCGAGGGTGTGTTATAGGATATCACTCCGTTTATGCTATCCCTTACGGGTGCCGTGTATACCTCACCGTCGGGAAGGTTATATATACCGTCGCACTTTATGGCGGGTATTCCCTTTACAGAAAAGCTTATATCCGTATTTTGAGCCTTAAGTCTTACTTTATCCGTATTGTTCATAATATTTACAAGGCTGTCCATAGCCTTACTCATTTTGGAATAGTCAAGGTTACAAACCTTGTAGTAAAACTCCTCAAAAGCCTCCAAACTTGAGCCGAAGGCTTGGGCAAGGGAATTGTTGGGGTATCTTAAGACTACCCACTTTTTCTTTAATCTTACATCCATGTGCACGGGATTTACGTAGTTTTTGGAATATATCGCCATTTTTTCCGCAGGCACATCGGCAAGTTCACTTGTATTGTCGTTACAGCCTATACCTACATAACAGTCCATAAGATCCATTCTTTTGGCATCTATTTCGGCTATTCTTTTGTACTGTTCTTCACTTGCTCCCATTAAAAGCTGTCTTTCAACGGTGTTTGACTTTATATCCACATATGGGTAGCCTCCCGCCTCATAAGTCTGCTTTATGATCTCTTTCACCAAAGGGAAGGCACTTGTGCCGTTGCAACCTATGAGAAGGCTTTCTCCCTTTTGTACTTTGCAACTGTAGTTTACAATATTTTTTGCAAGTTTTGTTATTCTTTCGTCCATATTCTGCCTCTTTTCAAAATGTTTTTAGCTATAAAATATATTATACCGCAAACCAAAGCCTGAAGGGCATTAAAGCCCAAGGATGCCACAGAGGATACAAAACCTTCCAATATAACACCCGCAACAAAATAGCCTGCCACCATAAATATAAGGGAAAGCACAGCAAACAAGGGATTCGTCTTCTTGCCTCCCAAGCCTGCCAAAAAGCCCTCTACAGCCTTTATAACAAGGGTAAATACCGCCCACTGAGGATATCCGCTGAGAACATCCGCCGCCGCACTTCCCAAGCCTCCGCAAAGTGCTCCTCTCTTTTTACCGCACATTCCCGCAGCGATAAGTACCACCGCATCACCTAAGTTTATGTAACCTGTTGCCCTGGGTATGGGTATCCTTACGATCATTGTAAATACCGCCGTTAAGGCTATAAAAAGTGCCGTTAAGGCTATATCTTTGGTCTTATTCATCTCTTTTCTCCTTTTTCTGTAGGGCTATCCCACGCTTTTATGGAATTATATTAAATCCTACCTATATTGTCAAGTAGATGACTTTCTTAAAAACAGCACTTTTTAGAGCTCCCCTTGATTTTATTCCCAAAATGAATTATACTATAATCATCTTTATGTACTTAAGGAGAAATTATGGTATACGACAATATTCTTCAGGCTATAGGCCACACTCCCATAATAAAACTCAATAATATAAATAAACCCTCAAATGCCGATATTCTTGTGAAATTTGAGGGTCTGAACGTAGGCGGTTCCATAAAAACAAGAACAGCCTACAATATGATACTTGCAGCCGAAAAAGAGGGTAAGATCACAAAGGATACCGTGATAGTAGAGCCTACCAGCGGTAATCAAGGCATAGGCCTTGCTCTTGTAGGTGCGGTAAGAGGATATAAAACATATATAGTTATGCCCGACTCCGTCAGCGAAGAGAGAAGAAAGCTTATATCCCACTACGGTGCAAAAGTAATACTCATACACGATGACGGGGATATAGGAAAGTGCATACAAACCTGCTTAGATACGGCTTTGGATATGGCAAAGAAAGATAAAAATGTATTTGTGCCCCAGCAATTTTCAAATATAAATAATCTTAATGCCCACAAGTATCACACCGCCGCGGAAATAACGGAACAGGTAGAAAGCACTATAGACGGCTTTTGCGCAGGCATAGGCACGGGAGGTACCATTACGGGTATAGGCAGTGTCCTTAAAGAAAAAAATCCCGATATGGAAATATGGGCAGTGGAGCCCGAAAATGCAGCTATACTTTCGGGAGGAAACATAGGTACCCACTTACAAATGGGAGTAGGTGACGGCATTATACCCGAGATACTCGACAGAGGTATTTATGACCATATCTGCGTGGTATCCGATGAGGATGCTATAAAAACCGCAAAACTTTTGGCTTCCAAAGAAGGTATAATGTGCGGTATATCCTCGGGCACAAATGTAGCCGCCGCCCTTAAACTTGCGGAAAAGTTAGGAAAAGGCAAGACCGTTGTCACAATACTTCCCGACACTGCCGAAAGATATTTTTCCACTCCATTATTTGAATAAAAGTTCACACTTATATAATTTGATTTTTTTTAAAAAATGTGGTAGAATAATTTTTAATGTATTTTTCAAATTTACGGAGGCTGTATGAGCTTAAAAATAAACTTTGTTTCCCTCGGCTGTGACAAAAACCTTGTAGACAGCGAAATAATGTTGGGTCTTATAGACGAAAAGGGCTATATCATAACCGACGACCCCTATGAATCGGATATTATAATCATAAACAGCTGTGGCTTTATAATGAGTGCAAGCCAAGAAGGTATAGATAAGATACTGGAGGTAGCCGATTGCAAAACAAACGGCTCCTGCAGAGGCATAATAGTTACCGGCTGTATGGCGCAACGCTACAAAGAAGAAATATTCGACTCCCTTCCCGAGGTGGATGCCGTAGTTGGAACGGGAGATTTTGAAAATATAGGTTCCGTAATAGATAGCATTGTGGAAGGTCAACACTCCGTTAAACTTGTGACCGACATAAACAACAACATACAAGAGACCAATTCCTACAAAAGAATGCTCACCACCGTAGGAGGCTTCGGCTACATCAAAATAGCCGAGGGCTGTGATATGCACTGTACATATTGCACCATACCCTCCTTAAGAGGAAAATACCGTTCAAGAACATTGGAAAGCCTTGTAAAAGAGGCAAAAATACTTGCAGAAAAAGGTGTAAGAGAGCTTATACTTGTGGCTCAGGACACCTCTGTTTACGGCAAAGACCTTTACGGTGAAAATAAGCTCCATACACTTTTACATGTGCTTTCTCTCATAGAAGATATCAAGTGGTTGCGTATAATGTACTGCTATCCCGAAAATATCTACGATGAGCTCATAAATGAAATGGCAACGAACAAGAAAGTGCTCCACTACTTGGATATGCCCATACAACACACAGGTGACAGGATACTAAAGCTTATGGGCAGAAGATCAAACGGAGAAACCATAAGAAAGACCGTTGAAAAACTGCGTACTGCCATGCCCGATATCTGTATAAGAACTACCCTTATAACGGGTTTTCCCACAGAGACCGAAGAGGAGTTCGATGAAGAGGTAGCATTTTTAAAGGAGCTTAAACTTGACAGGATAGGAGTCTTTACCTACTCCCCCGAGGACGGTACTCCCGCCGCCGCTATGGAGGGACAGATAGAAGAAGACATTAAAGAAGAGAGAAAAGAGTCTCTTATGAGAGAACAAATGCTTATTTCCGCGGAAATAGGTCAAAGGTTCGTAGGGGAAGTGCTTGAAGTCATTGTAGAAGGCAAGATAGACACCGTTTTGGATGAGGATAAGGAAGATAGAGATATCTACTGTGGCAGAAGCTACAGAGATTGCTACGAGATAGACGGCTATGTTTTCTTCCCTTCCGAGGAGGAGCTTATAGCGGGAGACTTTTACAATATCAAGATAAACACAGCTACAGACTACGACCTTATAGGAGAAATTTATGAATCTGCCGAATAAACTTACAACACTGAGAGTTTTGCTTATACCTGTTTTTTTGGTAATACTTATGAACCCTATGGGTATGGAAGAAAAGATGAGTTGTATGCTCTCCACCCTTATATTCTGCTTAGCCTCCGTAACCGATTGGTTTGACGGCTACCTTGCAAGAAAAATGGATCTTGTAACTACCTTTGGCAAGTTTATGGACCCTTTAGCGGATAAACTTCTTGTATGCTCCGCTATGATAGCCCTTTGCGACAAAAAGCTTTTGCCTGCCATAGTGGTGATCATAATAATAGCAAGAGAGTTTTTCATCACGGGCTTCAGGACCATAGCAGCAGAAAAAAAGATTATAATGAGCGCAAGCATCTGGGGAAAGCTTAAGACCACTTCTCAGATGATAATGATAATAATACTGCTTCTTAATATAGACACACCCTTCTTCAAAGCCATAGGAAACATTTTTATATGGCTTAGCCTTTTGCTTACCATAGTTTCCGCTTTTGATTATGTGTCTAAAAATATTGATGTTTTAAGGGATAAGCCCTAAAATACAAGAAGGTGTTTTTATTGAAAAAACTCAAAAAATTTCTGTTCCTTCCCTTTGTACTTTCCCTTGCCGTCACCATCAAAGCCGAAAATGCTTTTGAAGGTCTCTCGCAAGAAGAACAGGCACAGGCAGCGGGAGTATACTTTGAGGAAGTACTGAAATATGTGGAAAACAACTACATAGGCAAGGATGTGGATACCGAATATCTTGTAAGGGCGGCTCTTGAAGGCATGACATCAGCCCTTGACGAGTACAGCGGCTTTCTTCCCGAAAATGAATACATAGCCATGAAGGAAGAGGAGAAAAAAGACTACTATTCTCCCGATTTTACCTGTACATTTGACGAAAACGGCTACCCCGTTATAAATAAGATACAGGAAAACTCCGAAAACTATAAATCGGGCATAAGGCAGGGAGATCTTGTACGCTCCATAAACGGTGTATCCGCCTACGGCATACAAGAAGAGGAGTACACCGAAAGAACAAAGGTAGATATATCGGGAAATATAAATATGATACTCTACCGTCCTTCCACAAAGGCTACTACCGACTACAAGCTTTTCCTTAAAAAAATAAAGAGCAATACCGTAGTTGTAAAGGATATAGCGGAGTTCAATACCAAAAGACAGGTCTACGACAACACAAATGTAGGCTATATCCGTATTACAGCCTTTTCAAAGGATACCTCCTCCGACTTTGCCTCTGCCATAGCGGAGCTTCAAAATAAGAAAGTCAACTCCCTTATATTAGACCTTAGAGGAAATACGGGAGGCTATGTGGATGAGGCTATAGAGGTGGCAAAGCAGATAGTACCTGCGGGAGTTATAATAACTACCACCGACAAAGCCGGCAACAACACGGTATATACCTCCACCCTTAACCGTCAACCCTTTGAGCACTGCGTTATACTTGTGGACTCCCTTACAGCCTCTGCCTCGGAAATACTCGCCTCTGCCATGCAAGACAGCGGTGCGGCGGAGATCGTTGGAGAAAAGACCTTCGGCAAGGGTATCATGCAGTCCGTTACGGAGTTTCAAGGCTTGGGTGTTATAAAAATGACTACCCTTGAATATCGTTCAAGAAACGGCAGTACCATAAATCAAATAGGTATCACCCCCGATGTTATCGTAAACAAAATACTCTTTGTAGACGAAAAAGACGATATAACAAGCGAAAAGGTAACAACAGCCCTTTCCTATATAGGCTTTAAAAACGACGGGGAAAACACCAACGAAAGAAACATAGGAAAATATCAGGCAGAACTTGGGCTACCCGTAACATACAAGTTAGATCAAAAAACGGTGAATGCCCTAAACCTTGAGATATACTCAAATCTTCTGGAAGATGACCGTATACTTACGGCAGGATATATAAACTTAGGAAAATAGAAAGGATACTTTTATGAAATATATATTTGTTACAGGCGGAGTTGTTTCAGGCCTGGGTAAAGGAATTACAGCGGCTTCTTTGGGAAGACTTTTAAAAGCAAGAGGATATAAGGTCACTATACAGAAGTTCGACCCCTATATCAATATAGACCCGGGTACCATGTCACCCTATCAACACGGAGAAGTGTTCGTAACAGACGACGGCACGGAGACCGACCTTGACTTAGGTCACTACGAAAGATTTATAGACGAAAACCTTACCGTAAACAGCAATATAACAACGGGTAAAATATACTGGTCCGTTCTTAACAAAGAAAGAAGGGGCGACTATTTGGGAAGGACCGTACAGGTAATACCCCATATCACGGATGCCATAAAGGATAAGGTATATGCCGCAGGCAACGATACCAAAGCCGACTTTGTTATTACGGAAATAGGCGGTACCGTAGGCGATATCGAAAGCGAACCCTTCATAGAAGCCATAAGACAGGTAAGCAGAGATGTGGGCAGAGAAAATGTTGTATACATACATGTTACCCTTGTTCCCTACCTTTCAAAAGGGGGAGAGCTTAAAACAAAGCCCACACAGCACTCCGTAAAACAGCTTTTAAGTGTGGGTATACAGCCCGATATCATAGTTTGCAGAACAGAACATGCCATAGGTGAGAGCGAAAAGGAAAAGTTGGCTCTCTTCTGCGGTGTACAAAGAGAATGTATTATAGAAAACAAGGACTGTGACTCCCTGTATGAAGTGCCCTTCATGATGGAAAGAGAAAATCTTGCCCAAACCGTTTGCAAGAAGCTTTCCGTACCCTGTCCCGACCCCGAACTTTCCGATTGGGAAGAGGTCGTCAAAAAAGAGAAAAACCTTAAAAAGTCCGTTGTTATCGCCCTTGTGGGTAAGTATGTGGAGCTTCACGATGCTTATTTATCCATAGTAGAGTCCCTTCATCATGCGGGAATACACTGCGGTGCCAATGTTAAAATAAGATGGGTAAACTCCGTAGATATTGAAAACAACGGCCCCGATGCCTACCTTAAAGGTATAGACGGTATGATAGTACCGGGTGGTTTCGGTACAAGAGGTGTAGAAGGAAAAATAACCGCTGTAAAATATGCAAGAGAAAATGCTATACCCTTCCTTGGTATCTGCCTTGGTATGCACTGTACCGTTATAGAGTTTGCAAGAAATGTTTTGGGCTTAAACGATGCCCACACAGCGGAAATAGCCCCCGGGACAAAGAACCCCGTAATAGATATTATGCCCGACCAAAAGGATATAGATAACCTTGGCGGTACCATGAGACTCGGTGCCTACCCTTGTGTGCTTAAAGAAGGCACCCACAGTAGAGCTCTTTACGGCTCGGAAGAAATAAGCGAGAGACATCGCCACAGATACGAATACAATAACTCCTACAAAGAGGAGATGGAAAAGAACGGCCTTGTGGTAGCAGGCACCTCCCCCGACGGAAGACTTGTGGAAATAGTGGAACTTTCAAAAGACATCCACCCCTACTTCGTATCCGTACAATTCCACCCCGAATTTAAAAGTCGCCCCAACAGACCCCACCCTCTGTTTATGGGCCTCGTAAGCTCTTCCATGGAAAATATGGAAAAGAATGAGCCGGGTATAGAAAACTGATAAAGACTATAAAAAGCGTTTTGCGGAAAAGCTGCAAAACGCTTTTTTAGTCAAGAAATTATAATTTATCGACCCAAATCAATTTTTAGCTAAAGCGAAAAAATTGATTTTTCCGGCATTGGTTTTGATAATTACAAATTTACTGTTGTGGCGGGACCTCTCCGTCAGCTAAAGCTGCCACCTCTCCGTCAGCTGTGGCTGTTCAGGCGAGGCAGAGTGTCGATGTGGCTTAGGAGTTGAATGTGGCAAACGTAAATTAGAGTAGCAACAAAGTAAGAAATAAAAAACAAAGCCCG
>JAFSVK010000161.1 GCA_017444985.1 Bacillota bacterium | reverse complement strand
TAAAAACTCATAAATCGTAAAATTGGCTATCTTGCAAAGGTTAGTCGTCAATGTCTCTCACCAATGCTCTACATTGGCTTCGAGCCATTTCCCGGTCCTCGAACAAATATCTAAATTTTACTTCAATAGCACTTTTTAGAGGTACCCTTATATTATACGTTAAATCTGAATAATACCACATCTCCGTCTTTAACTACATAATCCTTGCCTTCGCTTCTGTATACTCCCGCTTCCTTAGCGGCGGCAACAGAGCCTAAGTTTACAAGGTCGTCATAGGTAACTACCTCTGCTCTTATAAAGCCTCTTTCAAAATCGGAGTGTATTTTTCCCGCAGCCTGAGGAGCTTTTGTGCCCTTTGTTATCGTCCAGGCTCTTACTTCCTGCTCTCCCGCTGTAAGGTAGCTTATAAGGTTTAAGAGGTCGTAGCCTGCGTTTATAAGCCTTTCAAGGCCGCCTGTTTCACAACCCAGATCCGACAGATACTCTTTTCTTTCTTCCTCCGAGAGCTCTGCCAGCTCTTCTTCTATTTTGGCACATACCGTAAATACTCCCGAGCCTTCCCTTGCGGCTAAGTCTCTCACGCTTTTAACATATTCGTTTGAAGCGCCGTCATCCGCCATATCATCTTCGTTGACATTTGCGGCAAAAAGTACGGGCTTAGCGCTTAAAAGAGTAAGGGAGTCCACAAAGGGCTTGTCATCATCGGAAAACTCCATGCTTCTCACGTTTTTACCCTCTTCAAGGCAGGCCTTTATATCCTTTAATATTTCAGCCTCTCTTAAAAGAGATTTGTCGTTCATGGCTTGTTTTTGGGTCTTGGCAAGTCTTTTTTCAACGACCTCCAGATCTGCCAACACAAGCTCAAGTTCTATGGTCTCGATATCCGACACGGGGTCTACAGCTCCGTCTTTTACAATGTCGCTGTCTTCAAAACATCTTACCACGTGTACTATGGCATCCACTTCTCTTATATGGGAAAGAAATTTGTTTCCCAGGCCCTCTCCCTTGCTTGCTCCCTTTACAAGGCCCGCAATATCCACAAACTCCACTACCGCAGGGGTCTTCTTGCGGGCTGTGTACATTTCTTCCAAAACATCGAGTCTTTTATCGGGTACGGGTACCACTCCCACATTGGGGTCTATGGTACAAAAGGGGTAGTTGGCTGCCTCTGCGCCACCTCCTGCAAGACAGTTAAAAAGGGTACTCTTTCCCACATTGGGAAGACCTACGATTCCAAGTTTCATATATTTTTCCTCGCTTTAAATATTTTTAAACATCAGAAATGATTATATAACAAAGGTCAAAATTTTGCAATCTTAATTTGAGAGGTTTGGGAGTTCAAATGTCATACTCATTATCCTTTCAATTATTCGGGCAAAGAATATACAGAACTTATGCCATTCTTCCGGTGTCAGTACATCCGGAACAATATTTCAAGATCATCACATACTTGGACATATACCGGAAGATCATCTTCTCTGTCCGCTTGCTCGATCTGAGTTATCATTTCAAGCATATATGAAGGCAATCGTTTTGTAAGCCTCGATACATCAATATCATTTGCTATCCGGCGAAATGGCTTTTCTTTATTGTCGTCTATATTCGGATCCTTCCCGCTTATTTTATTTTACCGCCGTCCTTGAAAGCCTCGCCTACTCTTGTGCCTACTTTGTAGTAGCCGTGGGTGTAAGGGTCAAAGGCTATGGCGTTAAGCGCATCTACATCTACCTTGCCGTCCTTCATACAGGAACTTTCAACGCTTGTTCTGAGAACACGGCCTATAACACCGAGGCCTGTTTCATCGTCTTGGTACTCTACAAACTCGCACTCCAAAGCAAGGGGAAATTCATTTATAACGGGGGCATCCACCAGGTCTGATTTTGTGTAGGTAAGGCCGCTTTTTTCAAATTTGTTCTTTTCCGTTTTTCCGCTTACTATACCGAAATAGTCTGCTTCGGCCACGTGCTTGCTGTCGGCTATTTGCACCGTAAAGCCTTTTCTTTTCATTATATTCTCAACTGTTTTGTGAGTTTTTGTAAGGTTAAGGGCTACCATGTCACGGCTCAACATAGTGCCCCAAGCGGCATTCATAACATCTACACTGCCGTCTTCGTTGAAGGTGGCTACCATAAGTACGGGCATGGGAAATATTGCTTCCGTTGTTTTTATTTGTTCTTTCATATCGTTATTCTCCTTTATTTTAAGGGTACCTCTAAAAAGTGCTATTGAAGTAAAATTGAGATAGCTTGTTCGAAGACTAGGAAATGGCTCGAAGCCAATGTAGAGCATTGGTGAGAGACATTGACGACGTATTCGGGCAAGATAGCCAATTTTACGATTT
>JAFSVK010000160.1 GCA_017444985.1 Bacillota bacterium | reverse complement strand
CAATTCTTTCTGTAAATTTGCCTTCTGTAAATAAATAACAAATATTAAGTGTTTTTAAATGTCCGCTGTTGTTGACAAGCACCTACGAAAATGCTTTCGTATCTCACCGATGGCGATGAACTCAAAAGCAAGCTGATTTCATCAGAAAATATGGCCACATACGGTTTTTGTTGCTATGGAAAAATAATTTTTCAATTTGTAATATTATCGTAAAAAAAATTGTTAATTTTGCACCTCACATATATAGTGCCATTTTCTTCGGAATTTTCACTTATATCATTTTTAAGCTTTATATAACCGCCTTTTTTACGGCTTCTTTAAGTTCGTCATACGTTCCGACAAGATATGGAGCGTCCTTTTTACCGTTTCCCGTTACATCCGCAAATGCCGTTACACCCATAAGCATGACCGTCACGATCATGAATGCGACCCAAATAAACTTCTTAAAAATACTCATAAATAAAAGTCCCCCTTTATAATTTAAAACACAAAAAGCGAACCCTACGATATATTCGTAAAGTTCGCTTTGAATACATAATATTCAAAAAAGGGCGCAATATGGCTATGCTTGTTGCTTGAGCATACTGTATTGCCATATCCTTGTCAACCCCTTTTCGTAAATTTTTTATTATTTTAGTTCTGTTTTGTCCTCAAACTCCTATACCGTATAGAAAGCCTTATTATTGCATAATTTACGGCACATAAGACTTTATATCAAACGATTTTAGGAGTAAGAAGTGCAAGCACATATTCCTTGGTTGCATTAAAATTATTTATAATTTGAGTAAGAATATCATTTTCAGACATTCCGGCAATACGCATGAAATTTATCAAAATCATTGTCATTAATATTCATCGGTGCAATTAAATTTACCCTATAATTAGGGATAAATTGAAGTAACTCTTTATCCTCTATATCCAGCATACTGTGTAGATCCAAAGGTCCATCCCATTCCTCCGGTGACAAATATACGGTCAGCGTGATTATGGGAATTATTTTATCTTCTTTACGAAAGCCCGGCAAGAACTCTGCACTTGTAAGCTTGATTTTTACAGTACCGTTATCAATGCTTAAATCGGCATCTTTTGCGTCATTTTTATATGATTTCCGTGATTTATCGACTTGACTTGCATATCCGAGCATATCATATAATCCATTCTTAACAGGCATTGCATAATGTATTTTATCCTGTACCTCGGAACCGAGTATAACATACACAGCTTTACCGTCTGTCATTGCCGACCATATCTTCAATACATCTCTGCTCTTTTGTATCGGTACCCTTGTTCCGTTTCCATAGGGAACAGAAATTTCCGTTGTATCGAGTTCTCTTAATTCATCGGCTTTTATAATGTTTTTCCCGTTATATAGCTTAAAATTAAACATATCGGCAAATATGAGATTTTTCGAAAAATACAACTTGCTTTCCGCATCTATTATTCCCATAGGTTCATCACCTACGCATTTATATGCTTCTCTGTATTTATTATCTCACAGAGCATTATACTACACAATATAAATTTTTCAGGCTTTTTGAAGATAATATCAAAAAGTCCTTGATAAGCTGTTACGGGAGTGCTTTTCTATTTTTTTGTTCGATCTCGGATAGTGTATTAACAACGCCCATATATATAGGAATGTTGGATCTATCACATACTAAAAACACAAAAGGTCTGTCAAGAGTTATATCTGCGGGAGGAATATCCACTGAGGGAAGAGAACCCGTAGGCATTCTAAATACACCTACAGCACCCGCTTTTAAACCGTTTCTATCCACTTCTATAAATGCGGATTGGCTTGCGGAATTTATGTACAGGGGATAACCCTTTTTGGTGTGGGCGATGTTGGGGAAGCTCAGTTTATTACCAACTACAGATGTCAGTCCCAAATTATAAAGCACATTTTTCAAATCTATATCCGATGATATTTTAAAAGAAGGAAATGAGCAGTTGACTGTTCGGGGAAGGGGATTTTGAATGGCAAAACACAACTCCCTCGGATCCAGGCTGTTTACATACTCGCTTATACCCATATTTTCGGGAGGTTGCAGAAAACAAAATCTCACATAGTTTTCCGTGTATTTAAAGCTACCCTCACCAATACCCGGGTCTAAATAGGAGTCTGTCTGGTCCTTTAGCATTTCAACTTTCGTTATTTTGCCGTCGGAGTTTCTAAAATCCCCATCGCCCACGTGGTTGTCGGGGATCACTTGCTTCCACATTTCTTCAAAAGAAAGAGTATTTACAAGTATTGCACTTTCTTCTTCGCTTGTTCTTCCCGGAAGAGAGGTTATTTTTTCATTTGTGATATCGGATATAGCGCTGTTTATAGTCTTGTCGATATCCTTATGAGTAAAATCAAATGTAAGCACATCTCCCGAAGCTTTTTCAAGTTCTTTTGAAAAATCTTCGTTAACACCATCAACATTTTGCGAGTTTAATATAAGGACGTTGTACTCTTCCAAACACCCTGTGTTATTGAGCTTTTTCGTTGCGGAAGCCTCTTTTTCTTTTATTTTTTCTTTGTCTGCATTTCCATATAGTACCTTTTGTATTTCTACGGCTGAGGCACTGTCTGCTCCCGATTCAAGCAGCTGCAATTGTTTGGAAAGCCCCAAGGGTGAAAAGACTATGTTCTTGTTGTCTTGAAGACTTCCTTTCAACACATCAAGAGCAAAGCTCATTATTTGAACGTCCTCTTCCACGGGAGTTGCAAGCGTTTTTTTATAGTCTTCATAGGTGGGAAAGTAGTTTTCTCCAAAGCTAAACCAATATTGTGGTTGATGGGCAATGCTCGTGTATTGTGAAGAAAGAGTGTATACCCTATCTTTTTGGGAAAGATCCCAGGGCAGTGTGTTGCATATCTCTTCTATGGGGGCATACATTACATCTTCACGATAAAGGGTAGTTAAGGGTGTGTAATCCTCATCTTGAAAATATGCCATTTGAGGTGCAACATTGGAAATATAGGCATTTATATCATAGTTTCCCGTAATATAAAACCCGTCATCCTCGGAAAAGACCTTGTAACCAAATTTTTCAAATGTTTCTTTAACTGGTACATATAATTTACCTGTATCTTCTTTCAAGTAAAAACAATTGCTTATTTCCACATCTTTACCCATAAATAAAAATTTTTGTGAGGCTATATTTTCGGTATCCTCGGGGGCGACAGTAGGTATAGCTGTATAATTTAATACTGATCTGTTATTTTCAAGTTCTGTTAAAGGGTGGTTTAAGGAGGAGATGATAGCAGATAGAAGCAGAGAAATAATATACTTTTTCATAATACTCACCTCTTTAAAATTTTTGGGTACCTCTAAAAAGTGCTATTGAAGTAAAATTGAGATAGCTTGTTCGAGGACTAGGAAATGGCTCGAAGCCAATGTAGAGCATTGGTGAGAGACATTGACGACGTACTCGGGCAAGATAGCCAATTTTACGATTT
>JAFSVK010000159.1 GCA_017444985.1 Bacillota bacterium | reverse complement strand
ATACACTCTGTGATATAGTCCAGTATAAATAGATAGTTCCCCGAAAGGGGACGGAAACTTCGGTTTCTAATTCTCTTAACATAATAATTCTCCTTTCGAGTATAAATAGATAGTTCCCCGAAAGGGGACGGAAACGTTAATAAATTCAGTAATCCTTAATTCGACAACTTCTGTGTATAAATAGATAGTTCCCCGAAAGGGGACGGAAACGTTTTCCACCCCGTTGTCCTACCCTTGTCATCATAGAGTATAAATAGATAGTTCCCCGAAAGGGGACGGAAACTTATATCAAAATTTTTGAAATTTCGGAAGGCGTGCGGGGTATAAATAGATAGTTCCCCGAAAGGGGACGGAAACTCTGTGCTACTCTTTTTTGAGTAATTAAATGTGCCGTTGTATAAATAGATAGTTCCCCGAAAGGGGACGGAAACAAAAATTCAAGAGTGCCTTCATCTTCTCCCTTGTACTCGTATAAATAGATAGTTCCCCGAAAGGGGACAGACGCAAATTTTGCTCTTTACTATTATTCTTTTTACCTTTAGGTATAAAAGTACTGTTTTCCGCTGTTACTATGCATTAAAAATATTAGGAGGTGTTTATATGAGCTACGTTTATGTTACGGAACAGGGGGCAGCTTTAAGTGTAGACGGAGGGTATATGGTGGTGAAATATAAGGATGGTATGGAACACAAAATACCTAAGGAAACGGTGGAGTCTGTGGCTGTTTTCGGGAATATATCCATCACCACACCCTGTTCAAGATATTTGCTTGAAAAGAGGATACCCGTCAGTTTTTTTAGTGAAAGGGGTGCATATTTCGGAAAATTGGTATCTACACGGGCAACAAATATATTTCGTTTAAAAAAGCAAATATATGCCTCGGAGGATGAAGAGTTTTCTTTTGCTATGGCAAAGAAGATCATAAAAGCCAAAATAAATAACCAGATCGTGGTTTTAAGACGGTACACCGAAAAACGGAGGGATCTTGACCACTTTTTTATAAGAATGAAGGCTACATTAGGCAGTGTGGAAGAGGCTTCATCCTATAATGAGCTTATAGGCTACGAGGGTAAGGCTGCAAAAGACTATTTCAGCGTTTTATCTCAAATCATAAACGACGATTTTAAGTTCAAAGGCAGAACAAGGATGCCGCCAAAAGACCCTTTTAACTCTATGATAAGCCTCGGCTACACCCTTCTTATGTATGAGATCTACGGAGAAATTGAAAACAAGGGGCTTACTCCCTATTGTGGTTTTCTGCATAAAGACCATGAAAGACATCCCACCCTTGCCAGCGACCTTATGGAAGAGTGGAGGGCAGTCATAGTGGACTCCGTGGTTTTAAGCCTTATACAGGGAAAAGAGATCAAAATCGACGAGTTTACAAAGGATATAGACTCGGGCGGTGTGTTTTTACAAAAGGAAGCTATGAAGAAGTTTGTTACAAAGTATGAAAAAAGGCTCAGAACGGAAAACAAGTATCTTAACGGTATTGCCATGTCCTACAGAAAATGCCTGTGGTACCAAGCAAATGCCTTTACAAATGCCGTTGAAAACAGAGATGTGGACTTATATGAGCCTGTACGCATAAGATGATATGGAAAAGAATATTTTAGAAGATTATTTTTTGGAAAAAGAAATAGATGTCAGCGGTAAAAAGCTGGTACTTGTAATATACGATATTGTAGATAACAAGAGAAGAAATAAGTTTGTAAAGCTTATGGAAAGTTACGGAGTACGAGTACAAAAATCCGCTTTTGAGATGATAATAACCCAAAAACAGTATAACAGCCTTATACTTCGTATTCCTCGGCATATAACGGAGGAGGATAATATAAGAGTGTACAGGCTTAAAGTAAGTGGCGAGATAGTGACTTGGGGCAGCGGTATGACAGAACCCGAGGAAGTTATAATATTGTGAGGTGCGTTATGAATATTTTATTTTCACCCGTAGGTATGACAGACCCTATTTCAAACGGAAGAGACGGCGCTCTCATACATATATGCAGAAGCTATGATATTAACAAAGTATATTTGTATATGTCAAAAGAAACTATGGAGTTTCACAATAATGATAACAGATACATATATACTTTGAATAAGTTATCCGAAAAACTTGGGCGTAATATTGAGTATGAAATAATACCGAGACCCGAGCTTGAAAATGTACACATATTCGACTATTTCTTACCGGAATTTCAACAAATACTTGCGGATATATCCGCAAAACACCCTAATGATACCCTCTATGTAAATGTTTCTTCGGGCACGCCCGCTATGAAAAGTGCACTTCAGATAATGTCTGTGTTTAGAGAAAATGAATATATACCCATACAAGTTGAAAGCCCCGAGAAAAAAAGTAATCCCCGTGTAGAGGATAAGAAGAATTACGATGCTCCTACGGAGTGGGAGTGCAACATAGATAATACGGACTATATAAATAGATGCACGGAATCGGGCAACATTAATTTTGCCGAGGAAATAAAAAAGAAGATAATAAAAGGTCTTGTGGAAAAGTACGACTATATTGCAGCCTATAACATAGCAAAGGATATGGCACTGCCTCAAAAGATAAAAAAGCTTTTGGAGGGGGCAAAGGATAGATATTTCCTTGAATATCAAAATGCCAACAATATTTTCAAAAAATACGGCTATAAAATATTACCCGTGGAAAAGTCTGATAACAGCCTTGTGACGGAATATCTTATACTTACTCTCCTAAAGGCTCAAAAGAAGGAATACTCCGACTTCATGAGAAATCTAACTCCCTTATTTGCAGACCTTTTGGAAAGAGTGCTTAAGGATAAATGTGATTTTAATTTAAAAGATTATACATATACGGACAAAAAAGGCGTAGAGAAATGGTGCCAAAATAAGCTTGAAACAAATGCACCCGATGTAAACAATGAGTTTAACAGATCTCCTGAAAAAGAATTTACTTACGGCAATATTTACTCCAACCATCTTATAACTATCATAAATTTAAGAAGTGATGATATAAAGCTTAAAAAGGTCTGCAGTGAGCTTAGAGACGTAGAGAAAGAAGCCAGAAACTATGCAGCACATGAAATGATACCTGTTACAGATGAATGGATATATAAAAAAACAAAAAAACATGTAGATGGCATTAAAAAACTCCTCTTAGACCTTATGGCTCAAACAAACATAAAACCTCCCCACAATTACACAAGATCCTATGATAAAATGAATGAGATCATTTTTGAAAATATGTAAAATTAGGGCAGGGCTTATGATATTTTCACTAAGGGGATGTCAAGGACTTGCTATTATTCCAATATCTTATTGCTGTGATACATACGATACAAAGAACACCTAAAAGCAACCCAAACCCAAGCCTCGCCTGAAAGGAGAGGTGGCAGCCTTTAGGCTGACGGAGAGGTTTCGAAATATCGGTAAATTTGCAATTATCGAAATCGATGTCGGAAAAATCAATTTTTTCGCTTTAGCTAAAAATTGATTTGGGTCAACAAATTATTGTTTGTGGGTGTGCACTACCTTTGTGGGTTTGAAGGGTCTGAATAGCTCTGTGAGCATAGGTGTTGTTTGCTCCATCGTCAGCCCTATGGGCTTCCTCCCCCTCCCGGGGTGGGTACCTCTCCGATGTAACTCCCGTTGCATCCCCTCCCCTTTCAGGGGAGGCTTTTCCGTTACTTCAAGTTTTGTTTTTATTTCTTACTTTGTTGTCATTTCAAAATATGTCGCCATAACTTCCCATGTCGCCACATCGACACCCAAGCCTCGCCTGAAAGGAGAGGTGGCAGCTTTAGCTGACGGAGAGGTTCCGCCATAACGGTAAATTTGTAATTATAGAAACCAATGCCGGAAAAATCAATTTTTTCGCTTTAGCTAAAAATTGATTTAGGTCAATACATTTGGGTCAACAAATTATAGTTTGTGGTTGTACATTACTTTTACGGATTTGGCAAAAGAACCTCTCAGTCGGCTAATGCCACAGCTGACGGAGAGGTTTTCCCTGTGAGAAAATAAAGTCATAAATATAGCCCCATTAAAAAACTCCCCACTAATTACCGTAGGGAGTTTTAATATTTTATGGTTTAAATATATTACTGAACAAGATGTACAGCAAAACCGCCTATCTCTTCCTTAAGATATATAGCTGTTGTCTTGCCGTTCTTTACTGTTGCGCTGCTTTCGTCGAACTCAACGCCCTTTACGTCTTTGAGGTATCTTATAGCTCTTTCAACATTGTTTGTCTTGATAGCTACATGGCCGTTCTTGCCAAGGAACATCTGCTTTCTTACCTCAATACCCTTGCCTGCGAATATAGCTGAGTTGTGCTCATCATACTCGAAACCGAAGATATCGGAAAATCTCTTTGCTGTTGCTGCTGCAACGTCTGCATTTTCGGAGTTGATACCTACGTGAGCGAAGGTGAAACCAAGCATAGTTTCAACAGCCTCTATACAAAGGTCTTTGATCTTGTCGAACTGACCGTTGTTTATAAGGTCGCTCTTTACCATCCAGCTACCGCCGCAGCAGATGATCTTATCGTATGCAAGGTAGTTGTTAATGTTGGAGGCATTGATACCGCCTGTAGGCATAAACTTAACATTTGTGTAAGGTCCGCACATAGCCTTGATCATGGGAAGACCGCCTGCTGCCTCTGCGGGGAAGAACTTTATGACCTCAAGTCCTGCCTCTATAGCCTGCTCAACATCACTGGGTCTGGAGGTACCGGGAGTGATAAGGTAGCCTTTTTCGTTACAGTAGTCAACTATTTTTCTGTTGAAACCGGGGGAAACAAGGAACTTAGCGCCTGCCGCAACAGCTCTGTCAGCCTGCTCTGTTGTAAGCACGGTACCTGCACCTACGATACATTCGGGAACCTCTGCTGCTATTCTCTTTATAGCCTCTTCAGCCTCTGCTGTTCTGAAAGTTACCTCAGCACAGGGAAGACCACCTGCTACAAGAGCCTTTGCAAGAGGCACAGCCTTCTCTACATCGTTTATAACTACAACAGGTACAATACCTATAGCGCTTAATTTCTGTAATACTTCATTCATTGGAAACATCCACCTTTCTTTACTTATGTATAAATTTCATTATTTTCGCCTATAGCGAAAACCGCCTGACGGCGTCCGATATCTTTCGGTAATTATAAATTAAAATATGCAGCTGCGTTACCGTAGCAGATATCTTTCACAAGTTTACCGACAAACTCTATGTCGTTGGCATATTCGCCTTTTTCCATCCACTCGCCGAAGATGTTGCAAAGTATTCTTCTGAAATACTCATGACGAGGGTAGGAGAGGAAGCTTCTGGAGTCTGTAAGCATACCTATAAACTTACCGAGTACACCTAAGTTACCCAAAGTCTTTATCTGAGCTTCCATACCGTCTCTGTTGTCATTGAACCACCAAGCAGTACCGAACTGTATCTTTGAAGCGGCTTCTTTGCCTTGGAAACAACCCAATATAGTACCGAATATCTGGTTATCAGCAGGGTTACCCGCAAATATTATAGTCTTGGGAAGAGAGTTTGTATAGTCAAGGCTGTCTAAGAGGTTTGTAAGGCCCTCGGTAGTGCTCCAGTCGGAGATACAGTCAAAACCTGTGTCGGGACCCATCTTCTCAAACATTCTTGTGTTGTTGTCTCTCTTTATGTTTATATGAAGCTCCATTGCCCAGCCTCTCTTTGCGTATTCCGCACCTAAGAAGAGCATGAGAGCCGTCTTGTAAAGCTCGATCTGTTCCTTTGTGATACACTCACCCTTAAGAGCTGCGGAAAGAGCCGCATTTACTTCCTCTTCCGATGCCTTTCTGCAAGGAACGTAGGTGAAGGCATGGTCGGATGCACGACAGCCCAAGGAGTCGAAAAGATCCATTCTCTTTAGGAGTACATCTTTAAGCTGTGCAAAGTTTGTTATCTCAACACCCTCCGTATCGCCTAACTGCTTAATGTAAGCTGCAAAGGTGGGAGCATCGATATTAAGAGCCTTGTCGGGTCTCCAAGCGGGATATACCTTAAAAGCCGTTTCTTCCTGTGCTATAAGCTTGTGATACTCAAGAGTATCCGCAGGATCGTCTGTAGTGTTTATAGCCTTTACGTTAGAACGCTTTATAAGCTCTCTTACCTTAAACTCGGGCTTTGAAAGCATAGCGTTTATTTTGTCGTGTATCTCAACGGCATTGTCCTTTGTAAGGGGTTCGTTGATACCGAAATATCTCTGAAGCTCCAAATGTGTCCAGTGATAGAGGGGGTTACCAATAGCATACTGTATAGTTTCCGCCCACTTTACAAACTTGTTGAGCTTGTCGGCATCTTTTCCCGTGATTTCCTCTTCGGGCACACCCATAGAACGCATAGCTCTCCACTTGTAGTGGTCGCCTCCCAGCCAAACATCGGAAATATCCTCGAAGTTCTTGTTCTCGTAAATTTCCTGAGGGCTTAAATGGCAGTGAAAATCGTATATAGGTTCTGCCTTAGCGTAATCATGGAAAAGTTTTTTTGCCGTCTCATTGTACAGCATGAAGTTTTCATCAATAAAACCCATTTTAATTGTTCCTCCGTTATATTATAATGTTACACCGTTTTTGAATATTGCAATTTCTCTGTAGCCGTTGATCTCGTTTCTGGTAAGGGTCTTACCCGAAGCTACATCAAGTATGTACTTAAAGAAATCTTCCGCATATTCATCCATATTTTTATCTTCCACGAGTCTGCCCGCATTCCAGTCTATCCAGTTGGGGTGATTTTCGGAAAGAGGTGTATTTGTTGATATTTTTACCGTAGGTACGGCGGAGCCTACGGGAGTACCTCTACCTGTGGTAAAAAGTACCAAATGACAGCCCGATGCCATCATACCGCTTATAGCCACGATGTCGTTACCGGGGCCTTGAAGAAGGCTCAAGCCCTGCTTTTTAACCTGTTCGCCGTAGAGAAGAACATCCTCCACATTGGAGGTACCGCCCTTTTGAGTACAGCCTAAAGACTTGTCCTCGTTTGTGGTAAGACCGCCTTTTTTGTTACCGGGGGAGGGGTTCTCGCCTACGGGCTCGCCGTGGCTTATGTAGTATTCTTTAAAGTTATTTACAAGGTCTACGGTCTTATGGAAAAGTTCCTCATTTACGCATCTTGCCATAAGCATGGTCTCCGCACCGAACATCTCGGGTACTTCCGAAAGTACGGTCTTGCCACCGTTGGCAACCATAATATCGGATATCCTACCTACAAGAGGGTTGGCTGTGATACCCGAAAGACCGTCGGAGCCACCGCACTTAAGACCTATAACAAGCTTTGATGCGGGACATTCCTCTCTCTTAAAGCTTTGAGCATACTCTACAAGCTCTCCGATCTTCTCCATAGCCTCCGCAATTTCATCTTTGCTGTCTTGTATTACGAGAAATTTTACTCTCTCTTCGTCGTAGCCGTCTTTATCCAAAACTTTCTTAAATTCGTTAAGGTTGTTGTTTTCACAGCCGAGGCTCAGTACAAGCACACCTGCCGCATTGGGATGTCTTACCATACCCGCAAGAAGCTTCTGTGTATTTTCGTGGTCTTCACCAAGCTGAGAACAGCCGTAGGGATGAACGAAATTGTATATACCGTCTACCTTATCGCCGTAGAGCTTGTTGGCACGCTCTACTATGGCATTGGATACACCGTTTACACAGCCTACGGTATTTACTACCCATATCTCGTTTCTGATACCCACATCTCCGTTTTTGCGAACATAGCCCATAAAGGTCTCGTTTCTTGTAACGGGGATATTGTTAAGAGCGGGCTCATACTTGTATTCAAGGGTAGAGCTGAGGTTAGTGTGTACATTGTGTGTATGTACCCACTCACCCTGCTTTATAAGCCTTGTGGCATGGCCTATGGGGTAGCCGTACTTTACTACGTTTACATTTTCGGGTATGTCTGTAAGGGCAATTTTATGACCGCGGGGTACATCTTCAAGAAGGGTCACACCGTTTACATTCTCGCCCTTTGCCATATCCTTAAGTGCCACCATGACATTGTCATTGGCATTTATCTTAATAAAATCCATATCTTTCCTCCCTGTTAAGGATTGGGTTTTAAACAGTCCGATAAAACTCGGGAACACGGCATTGCCGTATTTCCCGAGGAAATTTTTAGAGAAGCTTGTCTATTTCGCTTGTTACATCATTATTTAAGATGTTGAAAAGATGCTCGCTTACCTTTTCGGCAAAGCCGGGAAGTGTCTTTGTAAGGTCACTGCCAAGCCAGAAGTCCGTGTTGGAAGCTACGGTGTTTACCACCTTGTCGATCTGAGCCTTGTCGGTTGCGTCCACTCCCGTCCAAAGCTTAGCATAGAAGTCAAGCACTTCGGGGCTGTCCTTTACGGGGTATTCTTCCTTTGCACCGTTTACATTGCGGTATCCCACAAGAGCACCGTCCTTTATCTCCGTGCCGCGATAGAATGCAAGATAAGCGGCAAATGAGAATGTAAGTATGGAAGGAAGTGCCTTCTTTGCATCGTAATATTCTTGTATTGTGTGAAGTACACGTGCCTCAAACTTAGATGTGGAGTTTAAGGATATGTCAAGAAGCTTGTGGTCTATGAAGGGGTTTTTATATCTGTCGAATACGGCATCTGCAAATCCCTTAAGATCCTCGTATGTAAGCTCGGGGCTCTCTATTGCGGGGATGATCTCCTCATTTAAAGCCTTGTCGAGGTAGTTGTAAAATCTGTCGTTGTTCATCATATCACGAACGATATCAAAGCCTGAAAGATAAGCCGCAAGTACGGAACAGGTGTGTGTACCGTTGAGTATACGAACCTTTCTTTTCTTGTAAGGCTTAACGTCGTCTGTGTATATTACTTTTAAGCCTGCCTTGGGGAAGGGAAGTTCTTCTGCAAGAGAAGCGGGTCCTTCTATTACCCAAGTGTGGAATATCTCACTTGTATCGATGGCATTATCTTCGTAGCCGAACTGCTGGCAAAGCTCCTGTGCCTCGTTTCTGGGATAACCCGTAACGATCCTGTCTACAAGGGTGCTTGTGAATATATTTGCCTCTTCTATCCAAGCAATAAAATCTTTTCCGAGATCCCACTTTTCGGCATGCTGTAAAACGAACTTTTTAAGTGTCTTACCGTTGTCGTCTATAAGCTCTACGGGAAGGAAAATAAGGCCCTTTGTTTTGTCGCCGTTAAAAGCTTTGAATCTCTCATAGAGGAAGTTTGTTACCTTTGCGGGGAAAGAATCCTGAGGCTTGTCTGTAACATACTCTTCATCCTTCCATGTGATACCTGCTTCGGTAGTGTTGGAAACAACATATCTTAATTCGGGATTTTTAGCGCAAGCATTGTACTCGTTAAGATCCACGTAGGGGTTTATACATCTGTTTACGGCTGTGACGAGTGTCTTTTTAACTACCTTCTGTCCGTCTTCTCTACCTCTTGCTATAAGTGTGTAAAGACCTTCCTGCTCGTTTAATACATTTCTTAAAAAGTCACCGCCGGGGATAGGCTGTATAAGGGTGATGCCACCTTCGAAAAGTCCGTCTGCGTTGATCTTGTTGAACATATAGTCAACAAAGGCGCGGAGGAAGTTTCCTTCTCCAAACTGTATTATTTTTTCGGGGAGTACTTTCTTTGTACCTATTTCAAGATCGTCGTTGAACTTGAAATCACTGTTTAAAAGCTCTCTGTTTAATTTTTTTAAATCTCCCATGGGATTGTACCTCCATATTTTAATTGTAAATATAACAGCTATTTACCTGATAATATATTACTATAAAAGATAGCAAAAATCAACATTAAATTAACATAATTTTAATAAAAAAGTTAGATTGCAAAAATATTCGGGTATTTTAGGCACAAAATTAGGGTCGCTTTAATTTTGGATCGAGAAATGAGAAAAAATTTTTAAAAATAAGTATTGACTATTTTATGAAAATCTATTATAATATTCCGCGATAAAGGGGAGTAGTTGGCGGCTTTTTTAGCCGAGTGTACTTCGTCAGTACGGTGGTTTCACCCGGGGTGCACCCTTTTGGCAGCGAGACTTTTATTGTGTTACTTTGGCTATGTCTATGCCCAAAGTAGTGCAATAAAGGTTTCGCTTTTTTTTATTTTTTAAATCCAAAACGGAAAGGATGGGTAATATGATCTATGTTCTTCTTATCGTTGGCTTTATACTTCTTATAAAAGGAGCGGATTATTTTGTGGAAGGAAGTGCTTCCATAGCAAAAATATTTAAGGTACCGCCTGTTATTATAGGCCTTACAATAGTTGCTATGGGTACCTCTGCCCCGGAGACCGCTGTCAGTATATCTGCGGCACTGAAAGGCGCAAATGCCATTTCCGTAAGCAATATCATAGGTTCAAACTTCTTTAACCTTTTGGTGGTGGTAGGCGTTTGTGCGGTGTTGAGTAGGGTAGTTGTTACGGATGATATACTTAAAAGAGATTTCCCTTTCTCTATAGCCGTTACTGTATTGTTCTGTGCCATGCTTTTTATAGAAATGTTTTTTATTTCCAAAAACGGCGATCCGGGGCTTAACAGAATAGACGGTATCATACTTCTTCTTATATTTGCTTACTATTTATATGTCTTGATATCCTCGGCGCTTAAAGCAAGAAAAAATTCAAGCGGCGAAGAGGTGGTACATCACCACACCATACCCGTAAGTATACTTTTTATATTGGGCGGACTTGCGGGAGTTGTACTCGGTGGCGATATGGTAGTAAACAATGCCAAAGCCATAGCAAAGACCTTCGGTATGAGCGATACCCTTATAGGCCTTACCATCGTTGCGGTGGGTACATCACTGCCCGAGCTTGTAACAAGCTTTGTAGCGGCAAAGAAGGGCGAAACGGAGATGGCTCTCGGTAATGTGGTAGGCTCAAACGTATTTAATATAATGTTTGTACTTGGTATATCCGCTACTCTTATGCCTATAAATCTTTCGGATAAACTTGCGGCCCTCGATGCGGGCATACTCCTGCTTGTAAATATTATAGTTCTTTTAATGGTGGTAAGGGATAAGACTCTGTCAAAAGCCAACGGTGCCCTTATGATACTTATATATGTAGCCTACACCGCTTTCATAATATACAGAAACTACTATCCCATATCTGTGTTTATGTAATACCGATACTTTACGTGAATCTTTGTATAGTAAGTCTAATAACAATAACCCTCCGACACCGGTAGGGAATGATCTGTGTGTAATAACTTGTAGGGAACGACCCGTGTGTCGTTCCGATGGGACAATATTAGGGAACCTCTAAAAACTCATAAATCGTAAAATTGGCTATCTTGCCCGATTACGTCGTCAATGTCTCTCACCAATGCTCTACATTGGCTTCGAGCTATTTCCTAGTCCTCGAACAAGATATCTCAATTTTACTTCAATAGCACTTTTTAGAGGTACCCATTATTTTTTGCGCTAAAAAATATAAAAATCAATGTAGAACTTTGTAAGAGGATATATTTCTTAATGGCAGGTTTCGAAAACGGAGCCTGCTTTTTTCTTTTGAAAAAGATATAGGCGGAACGACACGTAGGTCGTTCCCTACGGATCGTTTCGAGGTTTTTGGGAACTTTCGAGATTTTTTGGCTTTAATGATATTTTTTTTGTGATTTTTAGAATCGTAGCTTTCTGCAAAGAATAAGTCTTAAGGACAAATTTCGGAAACGTAACCTACTTTTTTCTGTTTTAACATTCGTTAGTGACTATTGGAAGTTGGTTAAAATAATAATTATGAACAAAAATATAATTTATGAAATATTACCAATAAAATTTTATTCCCATATTTTAATATTTGGCTCACATAAGGGGAAAATAAGTAAAATATGTGTAACTCTTATGTAAAAAATCCGTAATATATCACTCTTAACAATAAAATTTATTTTTTTATACATTTTTACATATTTCACAACAAAAAAAAGCCATATTTACAACAAAAGAAAAGTGTGTTTTTGACTTTGTTGTATATTTTGCTTAAAAAATAAAAAAAAACAATTGATTTTATGGAATAATTATGCTATAATCTTTTCACGGATAAATATAGCGGAGCTTTTTGTGCGACCCGTAAGATCGATTAGGTGTGTGGTTTGTGGTTATTCATCGGGGTTTCAGACAACGATGACACAATTACAGAGTATAGGCTTTAATATCGCCTTGGGTTGCGTTTTTCTATGTTTGTGGCTCTAATTGTCTATATGCACTAAAAATATAAGGAGGATTCCCATGAAAAAGAACGTTCTTAAAAGAGCAACGGCTCTTGGTCTGTCTTTTCTTATGCTTTCGTCTTTCACAGGATGCGGTAAATCGGGTAACCATGAAATAAGTCAGGAAGCCGGAGATATAAATGATAAGCCCGAAGACATTTCTATGATGGTAGATACCACCATGACATTTGAAAACGGTCTTCAGAAGGTTTGCGACGAATTCCAAAAACGCAAAGATATATCTCTTACCATAGAAAAGCCGGATCACAACAAATACTATGAAAAGGTTACACTTTCATTTGCCAGCGAGAACGCCGCTGACATAATCGAAATGGGTTCGACCTACTATCCTCAGCTTGCCAACTCGGGTGTACTTTGGGATATGACAGATTCTTGGAATAATTCCGCTCTCAAAGCATCGGGTATAGTTGAAGAGCAGTATGTTGATGCTCTCAAGATCGATGTAGGTGATGGTAAGGGTCCCAGACTCTACGGTTTCCCTATGGCTGCAGGTAACGGTACCTGTACTTATGTAAGGCAGGACTGGTTGGACGAGCTTATTACGGAAGGAAAGCTTAAATTTGCCAACGGCAAAACACCTTCCAACTATGAAGAGTTTATTGCAATGCTTCAGGCATTCAAGGACAGAGATGCAACCTGTATACCTTTAACGGCTGCAGGTCTTATACAGGCAGAGACTCCCTACGATATTTACTTAAGAGAGTTCTACCAGGATGCCATTCCCGATTTCTACTACAATGAAGCTACGGGAACCTATGTTGACGGTTTCGGCGAAGATGCCATGTTAGGCGATAACGGTGCTGTTGCAAGACTTAAAGCTGCTTACGACAAAGACCTTATCGACCGTGAGATCGTAACAAACAAAACATCTACCTGTCGTGATAAGGTTGGTTCGGGTATGGTTGGTGCCTTCAACTACTGGGCAGGTATGTGGTCTAAGAAGTTAAACAAGTCCTTGGGTAAGAAGGGTAAGCTTACAGCTATACCTCCCATCCAGGAAATAGTTAACTCCGAAACAGGTGTAAGAGGTTACACCGAGCGTGTACCTACCGCATTTGCAATGTCATGTTATGCAGATAAGAAGGGTGCTACATTTGAACACATGATCTGCTACTCACACGACGGTGGAGAAGGACAGATGCTCTTCACACACGGTGTAGAGGGTGAAGATCCCGAAGTAGTAGGTATCAAGAGCGAGAAGGCAGGACACTACCACTATACAGAGGGTAATGCTGCCGATGTAGGTAAGCCCGGTGCAGGCGTTAAGGCTGAGGCTTGGGGTTATCTTCAGGATCTTTCAACACCCGTTGAAAAGAGCTTCTATGCTCCCGAGCTTACTATCACAAACTGGGAGGATCCTATAGCGCTCGATCCCCTCGTTTCCGAGTCTCTCGGCACATTCAGACAGGCTCGTGCCTTTGCTTCCGTGCCTATAGTAACAGACGTTATCGCAGAAAACCTTTCAGACTTTAACGACCTTAAGAACCAGGCTGTTTCAAGTATCGTTACAGGTGGCTCCAAGGTTTCTGTTGCTGAGGGAAGAGAGAAGTATAAGAAAGATTCCGAGTACTATGTAACAGCTATTCTTGAGGATCTTAACGACGAAGAAAGACTTGCCAACGTAAGACAGGCAAGGGCTGCTAAGTAATAAAAAAATCAATTGGAAAGGATGGTTGTAAATGGAAAACTCAAACGGTACCGATACAAGAGATGCTAACGGCAGAAGCAGAACAATGGCTGCCAAGGCTGATGCACCTGCTACCGTAGATACTACTCCGAGCGTGCCTTCCGCACCCAGAAGCAGAGTAAGTAACTTAGATACTATCGATTACGATAAGATCATAGTAAATCCCCCTACAGTGGGAGAAAGAATTTATAAATACAGATATTTTTACCTTATGGCAATACCCGTGCTTATAGTATTACTTATATTCTACTATTGGCCTATGCTTGGTATAAGATTCGGTTTTGCCACATACAAGCTTAAAGAAATAGCACTTCAGAAGGGTCCTCAGTACACAGGCTTTGCAAACTTCGCAAAACTTTTAAAGAGTACACCTTTCCTTCTGGCATTCAGAAACACGTTGGTACTCAGTGTCGTAAAGCTTTTACTTCAGACGGTGGTTACCGTTGTTGTAGCTTTACTTATGAATGAAATAGCTCATGATTGGGGTAAGAAATTCGTACAGACTGTACTTTACCTTCCTCACTTCTTATCATGGGTCGTTGCTGCATCTATATTCATGCTTATACTTTCCGCAGGTACAGACTCCAGCGGTAACAACATGGGTTTTGTAAACTCAATTATAAAGGTATTCAACCACAAGCACACAGGTGTTGACTTCCTTACAAGTACAAAGCATTGGCGCGGTGTATGGTACATCATGAACCTTTGGAAAGAAACAGGTTGGGGTACTATAATCTACATTGCGGCTCTTGCAGGTATAAGCCCCGATTTATACGAGGCTGCCGAGATCGACGGTGCCAACAGATTCCAACAGGTTTGGAACATTACATTACCTTCACTTATGAATACTATTCTCGTTGTATTTATACTTAACCTTGCTAAGGTTATGAACGTATTCGAATCTGTATTCGTACTTTACAACTCACTCGTATACAGCGTAGCCGATGTTATCCAGACATACACCTACCGTGTAGGTATTGTAAACAATGACTACGGATATGCAACTGCCATAGGTTTGTTTAAGTCTATAATTTCTCTTATACTTGTATCTATCTCCAACAGAGTAAGTACAAAGGTAAGAGGATACGGCATAGTATAATGAAGGGAGAGTAATTTAAATGACCAAAAAATTTAATTTATTTGATCCGCAGTATGCAGGTAGATCCTGGTTTGCTGTATTCAACTCGCTTTTCTTTATAATACTTATGCTTGTAATGATAGTACCCATTATAAAGATTTTGAGCGACTCGTTTGTTAACTCTACGGTTTACGGTATGGACCTTCTTCCCAAGGCAACGGTAGTTCCTATGGATGGTACACCCGTACTTGAAGGCTACCCCGATGTAACCGTTCAGATACCCTCCGGTGTATCTATAAATACAGGTGATAGTTTCTATACCTATGCCGACAATGATGTAAACAGAGAAAAGGGTATCGTCGGACAGCCTTTCCTATTAAAGGGCGACCTTTCCGACTCTGATGCAATCTCTGCTTTAGGTTCAAAGCTTACCGTTGCTAAGGAAAAAGATGAGAACGGCGAAGAAACACCTAAGATCGACCTTGCTACCATTAACGCAGGCGAAGGTCTTAAGGTTATAGTTAAAGACACAACACCCGTACTTGAAACTACGGAAAAAGTTGTTAAGCTCCCTCAGGGCGCTGTACTTAACAAAGGTGCAAAGAACTATGTTACAATAGATGCTCAGGGCAATGAAAATCCCGTTAAGCAGGTATACTTCAATACTCTTGCTTACAAGAGAATTTTCACCACAGACGAACTCAGAACACCTTTGCTTATATCTATTGTTACTACACTTGTAACAACATTCTTGGGACTTTTAATATCTACTTTGGGTGCTTACGTACTCATACAGAAGGATATGCCCGGTGTTAAGATATTCAGCTACTTGCTTATGTTCACCATGATATTCAACGGTGGTCTTATACCTACATTCCTTGTAATGAAGAGAATAGGCTTACTTGACTCCCTTTGGGCAGTTATGTTGCCTATGTCCATGAATGTTTACAACTTGGTACTTATGAGAAGCTTCTTCGAACAGCTTCCCGAGTCCTTGTTTGAGGCTGCAGAGATCGACGGATGTACTCCCATGGGTATATTCATAAAGATAGTTCTTCCTCTTTCGAAGGCTGCTCTTGCTTCTATAGGTTTGTTTTTCGCAGTGGCTGCATGGAGTGAATATTTCCACTATGTTATCTACATCAAGTCCACAAGCAAGTACAACTTCCAGTACAAGCTCAGAGATCTCTTCTCCGATAAGACAGACTCTCAGGACGGTGAAGCTATAAACGTTAACATGCTCAAGAGCGCAGGCGTTATAGTTTCAATTATACCTTTCCTTTTCATATATCCTTTCTGCCAGAAGTACTTCATGACTGGTGTAACAATGGGTGCTGTTAAGGAATAATATTTAAAACGATTTTAAAAGCGTTTACGGTCAAAAGCTGTAAACGCTTTTTTCTGTTTCTGTGGAAAATATTATAAAAATACGGTAAAATACAGTAAAAAATATCAACATAAATTTTTAATTGATTTTTTTAGAAACTTTAGGGGACCTCTAAAAAGTGCTATTGAAGTAAAATTGAGATATCTTGTTCGAGGACTAGGAAATGGCTCGAAGCCAATGTAGAGCATTGGTGAGAGACATTGACGACGTAATCGGGCAAGATAGCCAATTTTACGATT
>JAFSVK010000158.1 GCA_017444985.1 Bacillota bacterium | reverse complement strand
TAAAAAATACAATTATAACAATAAAAATAATAAAAAAAATCACTTCATTTTTTGAGATTTTAGAATAAATTGTCAAAAATATAGTTAATTTTTCCAAATTTAAGTATTTGTATAGTTGAATTTATTGGGAAAGTTTTATTCAATAGCATTTTTAGAGGTGCCCTTGATTATAACAAATTTACAGACACCCAAAATCCATATATACTCCTTGCAAATGAGTTAGGTATAGTAAATGGATTCTCCGATAAGACCTTTGCCCCTTACGAGTATATCACAAGGCAACAGGCGGCTGTTATGCTGAACAATACGGCAAAATTGTTGGGGCTTAAAGGTGAGAGTGCAGAAACTTTTTTTGCGGATAGTTCCGATTTTGAGAATTGGGCAGTGGAGGCAATAAAGAATGTAAGTGCGATAAAAAACAAAGAAGGTATCGCACTGATGTTGGGGGTAGGGGAAAATAAGTTTTTGCCGAAGATGAATTACACACGAGAACAAGCCTATATAACTATTTATAGGCTTTATGATATGTGTAAATAAAAAATATATGGGGTTGCGAAAAAGGAAATATGCTTTTTCGCAACCCCAATTTAGTTTTTCAGATGAATGTAGGTTAACCCTCGGGAGCTACCGTAGTAGTTTCCGTTGTTATTGTGGTGGTTTCGGAAACGGGTTTTACCGCCTTATCTTTTACATTTGAATTGTAGAGAGCCATACCGCCTATAATAAGGGCTGCAAGGGCTATAAGGAGGGTTATGTTAAGACCTCCCGATTTTACCTTTTCGCTGGGTCTTACAACTCTGTTTACGGATACTTGAGAACGAATACCCGCTATTTGCTGCATACAGTCGTCTATTCTCTTGCTGTAGGCATCGCTTTCGCTCTTGAAGTCGTTTAAGAGCTGATAGTGCATATTCTGCTTTTCTGTGATCTCAGCTATTTGCTCTGCTTGTTTCTTTTCCTTGTTTTTAAGGTCTACAAGAGCCGCATCGCCTACCACAGCACCACCGCCTGCGCCCATGGCACCCGTGTTTATAAGGGAGTCGTACTGGTTGCACTTTGCTATGATCTGATTTACGCTGTCTTGTATGGCGTTTGTTCTTCTTACAAGCTCTGCTATGTGGTTATTCTGCTCTATGATCTTATTTTCCAAAGCGGGATTTGCCGCTGCCCCTGCGGGCTTTTGAGCAAGAGCCGTAACATCGGCTTGAAGTTTAGCTATTTTTTGATCGTAGGCAGACATATCCCCAGTGCCCGATGTTGTAGGAAGGGCAGCTATCTGCTCTTTCAAGGAAGCAATATCCTTTTGCTGTTGTTCCACTGCTTTTGCCGTTGCCGAAGCATCCCCTGCGGCAGAGTGTTTTTCAAGATTTTTCTCCCTCTCGGAAATGGAGTTTATAAGAGACTCAAGGTTTTTGTTCTTTTCCGTGATTTCTTCTAACAGCTTTTCAAGGTTTTGAGTTTTCTCTGCGTTTTTGATAATACGCTTACCTTGCTCGGTTATCCTTGTTTCAAGTACGGAAGTATCTGCGGGCTGCGCTGCTTCTCCCACCGCACCGGGCTCATTTACCTTTTGCTCAAGACTCTTGTTCTGCTCTGAGAGATCTGCAATGAGCATAAGCTGATTTTTAAGTTTTTGAGAAAGTTCGTTTATAAGCTGTTCGTGTTTTTCTATAAGGTTCGATTGCTCGTTTATAAGCTGAAGATTTTTAAATATGAGCTTATCTTGTTGCTGATTATATTCATCAAGCTTTTCAAGTGTGTTGCCCGTAATGTTGTTATCCAAAGTGTTTCCCCCTAAGCTTTTATTTATTTGCTGTATAAGAAACTTTTTCTCACCACAAAGTTTCTTTCAATAGAACTATTATAACAGAATTTAGGCTTATGTGCAATATTTTTTTGAAATTTGGATAATGATGTACTTTAGAAGTCAAAGAAAGGCACGCTTTGAGAAAAAAGTGAGAGCGTGAGAAGTACCTTCAAATATTATTATAACATTGTTTTTCTGTCGATCCAAAAGTGAAATGTTTTGCTTTTTTGATGTGCTATAAACCTGTTGCTAATGGAAGAAAATCGTGATACAATTTACATAAGGGCACCTCTAAAAACTCATAAATCGTAAAATTGGCTATCTTGCCCGATTACGTCGTCAATGTCTCTCACCAATGCTCTACATTGGCTTCGAGCCATTTCCTAGTCCTTGAACAAGCTATCTCAATTTTACTTCAATAGCACTTTTTAGAGGTACCCATAAAAGTTGAATAAAGGTTATGATAGAGGTTTGAAATATGGCATACTGGTCGGGAAGAGGGCTCAGGGGTTCTGCCTTTGAGGAAATGATAAATATTACAAACAAGCTTTACAGCGATAAAAACTTGGCGGTGGTGCAGAAGATACCCACGCCTATAACACCCTTAAAAATGGATAAAAGCAGGGGGCTTATCACCTCTGCCTATTTTGAAAAAAAGTCTACCGTAGACTATATGGGAGCGGCTCAGGGGATACCCATTTGTTTTGATGCCAAGGAAACGGAGCAGGGGAGGCTACCCCTTCAGAATATACATGAGCATCAGGTGGACTTTATGCGAGCTTTTAAAATGCAGGGGGGAGTATCCTTTTTATTGGTGCATTGCAAGGATAAGAATGAGATATATTTTGTAAGTGTGGAGGTAATGTACTACTACTGGCGCCTTTCAAGGCAGGGAGGAAGAAAATCCATACCCTACGATGCTTTTGAAGAAAAGTACAGGGTAAGAAGTGATGAGGGTTTTCCCGTGCATTATTTGGAGGCGGTGAATACCTATATTATGAGTAATGATGAGGCATGACGATAAGTTATCGAAATCAAGGGTGGGAAAATCAAGTTTTTATACGCAGATGCTCAAATTCGATTGTTACTTTGGTAGATAAATTGAGATTTGTCATAGAAAACTTTAAAGCCCCAAAAGATCATTATGGAAAAAAACGGCTGTGAAAACAAATCTTTGTTTTCACAGCCACTTTTTTATCAATCGAGTTTTATATCGCCGTGTTTACTGCAGTGAGCTTCTGTTACGGATCTTCTGTCGTCGGAGAGTTTAAGTGTTATGGTATCTCCGAAGGCATCGGTGTAGGTTACGGTGGTGTCTGTAACGGAGGGGGCACCGCCGCCTCCCTCTGTTACCGCCTCTTTGATGGAGGCTACTATCTCTGCTTCGTTTACAGAGGTGGCAGTACCTGCCGCTGCCGCATCAAAGTCGGTGGCATCGGCGGTTACAACGAAGTTTGCCGTATGCTCTCTTTTTACCGTAAGTACATTTGATGCACAGGTGGTCTTTCTGCTACCGCCTATAACTCCGTTGTAGGCTACAAGAGCCAAGCCTGCAAGGGCTGCCAATATGGCAATAACTATAATAAGCTCGTTAAGGGTAAAACCTTTTTTATATTTGTTATTTTCCTTCATAGAATATCCCCCTCACTATATTCTTAAAGTACGGGAATGAGATCGAAATAATCTTCAACCGTACCGTCATTCATACAAACCTGTATAATATCGTGGCCTAAAGGTGCAAGATCGTCGGTGTCGAACTGCTTAAGCTGTTCCTTGAAGAAATCCGTAAGCATTTTAGCACCCTTGTCATAGGCTTCGTTACCTACTCTTGCCTGTGTATTTACCTGAAGAAGTCCCTTGGGGATCTCTGTACCGTCTATCTTTACGGATCTGGGAGAATATCCCAAAAGTGAACAACGAGAAGGCTCAAGAGCGGATTTCTTGTACTTCATACCGCCTCTTCTTGAAAGGTACTCTCTTGTTGCCCATTGTCCCGCAAAGCCTACCTTAAAGCAGCCTATGTACTGGTTGGGTACAAGTATGTATCTTGTTTCGGGTGTGTTCATTATCTGCTCTAAAAGAAGATTTGCCTGGTCTACCTTCTTACCCGTAGCAAAAGGCCAATAGGAACCTACACCCTCACTCTTCATACTCATGGCGGAAGAAGAGTTGTCTATTATGGAAGGGTTAGCGTAGCCTCTGGGTGCCACAAGTCTCCATATCCAAGCAAGTGCGGGAGGAAGTACGTGGAACATACCTATAATACCGTAGTTGGGCTTGTCGCTGGTCGTAGGCGGAGTACGCACACCAAAGCTCCTTATGTCTATCTCTCCCGTGCCTTCCACAATGTTTTTCTTGAAGGCTCTGGGCATTATGATACGAGGGTTGGCACAAGGCTTACCGGGTGCATCTTCAATATGCTCCCAAATAAGACAGGTGGAGTCGGGAACAGCCTGCTCGTTAAGGAATATAATGGGTTCCTTGGGATGTATGGAGGCTGCCTCTATCTCGGGGTCTGTGCCGTAGTGCTGTATATGGTCTACTCTTAAGAACCAGCCGTATTCCGCATCGGCAACAACCAACTTTTTGCTGTTGTTTTGAAGGGAAGGATGGGCAAGAGCCATGTCGTCGGTAATGGGGTGGAGTGTAGAAGTATCTGCAATATTTACAAGTATCTTCTCTCCCGAAACAATGTTTGTGGCAAGGAGAAGACGACCGTCCTCTTCTCTGTGGAAGGGCTCTGTCATCTCGGACTTACCGCCGCCCGATGCTCCCTCGTGCATTATTGTAAGCTCCAGTTCGTAGGGAGTTACTATCTTTACGGTGGAAGCGTGGAGCGTTACCCAGCCTTCCTTTTCGCCAATGTCAAGGAGTATGGAGTATACACCCTTCTTTGCCGAAGGACCGGGATAGAGGTTGTAGCTGAATACTTCCTGCATATCGTAATCTCTGTTGTGTACAACTACCTGCTTACCCTCATAGTAAATGTGACGGAAAGGAGGTGCCACATATATTACAGCCTTGGGTTTAAAGAAGTTGGGTACCTTGCTTGCGGGGATAAAGCCTTGAAGCTCTGCTATCATGGTAGCAAAGAAAGCCGCAGACTCGGGTACTATGGCAAGGGAAGCATAGCCAAGCTTAAGATCTTCATTACCGGAATAGAAGGGAAGTACTACAAGGCCTTCCTGCTTTGCCAGCCAATCAAAAGTTTCCTGTCTTATTTCGTCAAAGGGCTTACCGAATCTCTCGATGTGGGTAGGCTTGTCCGTAGGCTGTTCATCGGCGATGACCATAGAGTTAGGGTCTCTGCGGCGCATCGTTATATCGTCGAAGTTTACGGCTATACCGTTTTTACATTTTACTACCGTAGCTTCTTCTATTTCTTTGCCGTTTACATTGAACACAGCCTTGTAGGTTTTGTTCTCCGCACCACCCAGAGCCATATCGAAGAGCTGTTTTTTGGTTTCGGGGATGGTTATTTTGGCACCACCGCCTATGATCTTTTTAACATGTTGAGGTATAACCATTTTTTTGATTACCTCTTTGAAATCCATACTCATAAATTCCTCCTGATTTGATTTCATTTATATATGTATATATATTTTATGTGTAAAAGTTAGATAAAAAAATATCCATACAGCATACATCATAGCATAAAAAAGGGTAAAAAGCAAGTGCATAACATTAAAAATATGGAATTAAGAAATGCTGAAGCCTTTCAGAGGCAAAATAGGGTGTGAAAATTCCCTTTCACACCCCACGCTTTTATTTTTTGTTCTTTTTTAAGTTTTCCCTTACTTCTATTTTGGCATCCTCTATTTTGGTGGCGTACTCTATTGCCTCTTCTATGGTCTTAAAGAAGCGGTCGTCTCCCATTTTCTTTATAAAGCCGTACTTTTGCAGGGCTTTGTAGGGGCCGGGCTGTATCTCGCTGTAGAGGAGTACTATGTGGAAACGCCTTGCGTAGTCTATAACGTGGTTTAAGGAGCTGAGGGAGGTGGCATCTATCATAGGCACGTTTTTCATACGGAGTATAAGTATATCCGCCTTTGTGTTAAGGGATTTCATAGTGTCTACGAATACGGTAGATGCGCCGAAAAACATAGGGCCCGCCAACTCATATATAAGAACTTGGTCGTTTATATATTTGTAGGTGTCGGATTCATGCTCCTTTGATACCGTGTTTATGTGGAAGGTGTCGGACATTTTCTTCATAAACATAAACATGGCAAGTACCATACCGAACTCTATAGCGACTACAAGGTCGAATATCACCGTAAGAACGAAGGTGAGCAGAAGCACGCAAAGGTCTGTTTTGGTGGTGTGGGCTATCTCCACAAACTCTCTGAACTGACACATATTAAGGCTTACGACTATAAGTACCGCCGCCAATACGCTCATAGGTATAAGCTTTGCAAGGGGCATGGCTACAAGCATTATTATAAATATCACAATGGCATGTACTATACCTGCAATGGGGGTGTGTCCGCCGTTTTTAACATTGGTAGCCGTTCTTGCTATGGCACCGGTAGCGGGAAGACCGCCGAAGAGAGCGCTTAATATATTGGCAAGACCCTGGGCAATAAGCTCTTGGTTGGAGTTGTGCTTATCTCCCGTCATACCGTCTGCCACCACCGCAGAAAGCAGAGACTCTATACCCGCAAGTATGGCTATGGTAAGAGCGGGCTGTATAAGAGCGGGTATATTTGCATGGACAAAGTCGGGTATTTTAGGCATGGGTAAGGTACCGTTAAGGTCCTTGAACTTTGTGCCTATGGTCTGTATCTGTGTAAAGTGGCCGTTTTTCTGCAGAAAATATACGGCAGTGGTACATACCAAAAGTGCCACGAGGGATCCCGGTATCTTTTTGTTTATTTTACCCCAGCCTATTATTATAGCTACCGCCGCAAGTCCCGTAACAAGGGAGGGCATATCTATTTTATCAAGGTTTTGTATGTATGCTAAACATTTGGGTAAAAACTCCGAACTGAGCCCCGACAGATTAAGACCTAAAAAGTCGTTTAACTGTGTGGCAAAAAGTGTTACCGCAATACCTGTTGTAAAGCCTACGGTAATGGGAAAGGGTATGAATTTTATAACATCTCCCAGTTTGAACACACCGAAAAGCACCAAAAATATACCTGCAAGTATGGTGGATATTATAAGGCCGTCTATACCGTGGGCTTCTATGATACCGCAAATTATAACAACAAATGCCGCTGTGGGGCCTCCTATCTGTACACGGCTACCGCCCCAAAAGGATATTACAAAGCCTGCGAATATGGCTGTTATAAGTCCTACTTGGGGAGAAACTCCCGAGGAAATGGCAAGGGCTATGGAAAGGGGCAGGGCAACTATGGCAACTATCAAGCCCGCTATAATGTCCCTTATAAGTTCCTTCCCTTTAAGCTCTTGGGGGGAGCTTTTAATGATTTCAAACAACTTGGGTCTCAAGGGTATGTCCTCCTAATTTTTAAAAGATTTTGAATATATGTTATCAAGTAAGGAAGCTATGTCCTGCAGTGAAACACTGCCCTCTTTAAGCCAAGAGGCTGTTATGCCAATAGCTCCTTCCAAGAAAAAGTGAGCAACAAGGATATAATTATCCTTTAGGGGTGAGTTTTCCGCATGAAAAACATCCTTTATAAATTTTTCGGTAAGTTTTTCCTTAAGTTTATTTGTGAAAGAAGGGTATTTCCCCGGGGTGAAAAGCTCTGTGGCTATACCCTTATTTTTCTCAAGATACTCAAGACAGGAATATATTTTGTCGTAATTGGAGACGCTTTTACCCTCACCGCTTGTAAGAAGACCGTATATTTTTTTAACTATATCGTCCTCTTTTTTTTCCGCAAAGGCAGCTATATTCTTGTAATGTATATAGAAGGTGGCTCTGTTTATGCCCGACTTTTCCGTAAGTGTTCCCACGGTTATTTTTTTGCCTTCTTCCATAAGAGAAAAATAAGCCTTTTCAAGGGCAGCCTCTGTTTTTGCCACCTGTTTTGCTCTTTTTGGTTCCTTCATTTTAGTTTCCCCTTTAAAAAATAACACCTGTATAGAATACTACAAAACAATTTTTTTTTCAACACGGATATATTGCTAAATTTTTGTTTTTTATTTCGAATGTTTATGTTATAATGGTAGAAATTTGTGGGAGGATATATATAAGTGAGTACATTAAAAGAAACTAAAATAGGCGAAACGGTACGGGTGGAAAGCATTGAAGGAGAGAGGGTCTTAAGACAGCACTTTCTGGATATGGGCATAATACCCGGTACCGAGATAACTGTGGTAAAATACGCTCCCATGGGGGATCCCGCAGAAATAAAGCTCCATGGCTACGAGCTTACACTCAGGCTTTCCGATGCGGAAAAAATAATGGTAAGTACGGTAAAAGAGGAAAAAAAGAACCTCCCCAAAAAGGAGAAAAAGCCTCGTTCTCACCCGGGTTTGGGAGAAAGCGGTAAATTTCATCCTAAAGGAAGCGGAGACCCTTTGCCCGAGGGTACTGTTTTGAAGTTTGCCCTTGTGGGAAACCAAAACAGCGGTAAGACCACCCTTTTTAACAGGCTTACGGGGTCAAATCAGCATGTAGGCAATTTCCCGGGGGTCACGGTGGAGAAAAAGGAAGGCGCCATAAAGGGAAGAAAAAACACTATAGTAACGGATCTTCCCGGGATATACTCCATGTCTCCCTACAGCAAAGAGGAAATAGTATCAAGAAACTATACCCTTGACGAAAAACCCCATGCCATTATAAATATTGTGGATGCCACCAACATAGAGAGAAATCTTTATCTTACCATGCAGCTTCTTCAAATGAACATACCCATGGTCGTGGCACTTAATATGATGGATGAGCTCAGTGCAAACGGTGGCAGTATAGATGTAAATACCATGGAGGAGTACTTGGGTGTACCCGTAGTTCCCATATCCGCCACCAAAAACGAAGGTGTGCAAGAACTTATAGAACACGCTCTACACGTGGCGCACTACAGGGAAAAACCTTTGTACAGAGATTTTTGCGATAAGCTCTCTCAAGGGGGAGCGGTACACAGATGTTTGCACGGTATAAGGCATTTGATAGAAGACCATGCGGAAAAATCCGAACTTCCTTTAAATTTTGCGGCTGAAAAGGTGGCAGAGGGTGATGAGCTGGTACTTGACCGCTTGAAGCTGGACCAAAACGAGGAAGAGGCTTTAGAGCATATCGTGGTACAGATGGAAAAGGAAAGAGGCCTTGACAGACAGGCGGCTATTGCGGATATGAGGTACTCTTTCATAAGTCTGATGTGCCGACAGACCGTTTCAAAGCCCGTAGAGAGCAAGGAAAGAAAAAGAAGCGAAAAAATAGACAGGTTCCTTACGGGAAAATATACTGCCATACCCGTCTTTATAGTCATAATGTTCCTTATTTGTTACCTCAGCTTTAATGTTATAGGGGCATGGCTTCAGGGCTTGCTTGAAGGGGGTATAGACTCCCTTACGGCAATGGCGGATGCCGCCCTTGTAAGGGGGAACACCAACGAGGCTGTACGAGGTCTCGTGATAGAGGGTATTTTTGCGGGCGTGGGAGGAGTGCTCAGCTTCCTTCCCATAATAGTGACACTCTTTTTCTTCCTTTCCATATTGGAGGACAGCGGATATATAGCAAGAGTAGCCTTCTTTATGGATAAGATATTGAGGAAGTTGGGACTTTCGGGCAGAAGCATAGTGCCTATGCTTATAGGCTTTGGCTGTACGGTACCTGCGGTAATGGCTACAAGAACATTGCCAAGCGAAAGGGACAGAAAGCTTACGATACTCCTTACACCCTTTATGAGCTGTTCCGCAAAGATACCCATATATGCCTTTTTTGTAAATGCCTTTTTTCCTAAAAAGGGCGGTTTTATAATGGCGGGACTCTACATTTTGGGCGTTGTGGTAAGTATACTTATAGCTCTTTTATACAAGCTGACCCTCTTTAAAGGTGAGGCGGTGCCCTTTGTAATGGAGCTACCCAACTACAGGCTCCCCGCACCAAAAAATGTAATGCGTCTTTTGTGGGAAAAGGCAAAAGACTTTTTGCAAAGAGCCTTTTCCGTAATACTTGTAGCCACTATAGCTGTGTGGTTTTTACGCAGTTTTGACGGTGAGTTCAATATGGTGCAAAATCAAGAAAACAGTTTGCTTGCCTATATAGCGGGCTTTGTGGCACCCATAATGAAACCCGTAGGTATGGGAGAGTGGAAAATATGCGTATCCTTTGTAAGCGGTTTTATAGCAAAGGAAAGTGTGGTATCTACCCTTAATATACTTTTTTCGGGGCATGTGGGAAGTATTATGAGCCCCTTGACGGCAGCCTCCATACTGGTATTTTCACTTTTATACACCCCTTGTGTAGCGGCTATAGCCTCAGTAAAAAGAGAGCTTGGCTGGAAGTGGGCTGCGTTTGTGGTATTATGGCAATGCATCGTGGCATGGATAGTAACATTCATAGTAAGACTTATACTTATGCTTTTGGGAGTGAGTTAAATGAATTTAACGGATATTTTAATACTTTCCGCCATAGCTTTTTTGGTGTTTAGAGGGCTAAAGACCATGATAAAGGGAAGAAAGAGCTGTTGCGGAGATTGTTCAAAATGCGGAGGTTGTTTATAACCGTGTCTTGATATTGAGACCTAAATATGTTATTATACTAAGATAGTTTACAACAGGAGGAGACCAAATGGTAAAATTATATGAAACAGGTGCCTTTTTAATCGGAGGCACAAAGCTTATAGCAGATGATGCACAGGCTAAAAGTAATCCCGAGGTCTGTAACATCTCAAAGGAAGAGGCAAGAAAAAACACTATAGCCTACTCTATACTTCAGGCTCACAATACAAGCGGAGATGAAAACAACCTTAAAATAAAGTTCGATTGTATGGCAAGCCACGATATAACCTATGTAGGTATCATACAGACCGCAAGAGCATCGGGCATGGAAAAGTTCCCCATACCCTACGTGCTTACCAACTGTCACAACTCTCTTTGTGCGGTAGGCGGTACCATAAATGAAGACGACCACATGTTCGGCCTTTCTGCCGCCAAAAAATACGGCGGTATATATGTTCCCGCTCATCAGGCTGTAATACACCAGTTTATGAGAGAGATGATGTCGGGTTGCGGTAAAATGATATTAGGCTCCGATTCCCACACTCGCTACGGTGCTTTGGGTACCATGGCTATAGGTGAGGGTGGCGGTGAGCTGGCAAAACAGCTTTTATGCCAAACCTACGATGTTAAGACCCCCGAGGTGGTATGTATTTACCTTACGGGCAAGCCTCAACCCTATGTAGGCCCTCAGGATGTGGCACTTGCCATAATAGGCGAAGTTTTCGCAAACGGCTACGTTAAAAACAAGGTAATGGAGTTTGTGGGAGACGGTATATCAAATCTTAACGTGGAATACAGAAACGGTATAGATGTTATGACTACCGAGACCACCTGTTTATCCTCCGTATGGAGAACAGACGATGCTGTTAAGGAATACTACGACATACACGGCAGAAAAGAGGCTTACAAGGAGCTCAACCCCGGGGATGTGGCATATTATGACGGTGTGGTATATGTAGACCTTTCACAAATAAAACCTATGATAGCCATGCCTTTCCACCCCAGCAACACCTACACCATAGACGAACTTAACGCAAACCTTGAAGATATACTTGCGGATGTGGAGAAAAAGGCTGTAAAGACCATAGATAACCCTAACATTAAATTTGAATTGAGAAACAAGATCAAAAACGGCAAGCTTTATGTGGATCAAGGCGTTATAGCAGGCTGTGCGGGTGGTACCTACGACAATATCTGTGATTGTGCCGACATACTTGCAGGCAAGAACATAGGTGCAGACGACTTTGCCTTAAGCGTATACCCTTCAAGTCAGCCTACATTTATATCCCTTGTACAAAACGGTGCCATAGAAAAGCTTATGACAGCAGGCGCAACGGTAAGATCTGCTTTCTGCGGTCCTTGTTTCGGAGCGGGAGATGTGCCTTCAAACTCGGGACTTTCCATAAGACACTCCACAAGAAACTTCCCCAACAGAGAAGGTTCAAAGCCGGGTAACGGACAGATAGCCTCCGTAGCCCTTATGGATGCCAGATCTATAGCTGCTACCGCTGTAAACAAAGGCTACCTTACCCCCGCCAACGAAATAGATGTAAACTTTACAAAGCCTAAATATTTCTTTAACAAACAGGTATACGAAAACAGAGTATACAACGGCTTTGGTAAGGCAGACCCTACGGCAGAGCTTAAGTTCGGTCCCAATATCACCGACTGGCCCGCTATGACGGAGCTTAAGGAAAACCTTATACTTAAGGTGGTATCCTTTATAACAGACCCCGTAACAACAACGGATGAGCTTATACCTTCGGGAGAGACCAGCTCCTACAGATCCAACCCCTTAGGCCTTGCGGAGTTTACACTTTCAAGAAAAGACCCTGCCTATGTGGGAAGAGCAAAGGAAGTACAGGTAGCACAGAAGGCTTTGGAGCAGGGTAAGTGTGCGGGAGAGGCTTATCCCGAACTTAAGCCCATAGTAAAGACCATAAAGGAAAAATTCCCTATAAACCACGATGTTTTAGGTGTTGGTAGCACGATATACGCCGTTAAACCCGGCGACGGTTCCGCAAGAGAACAGGCTGCTTCCTGCCAGAAAGTTTTGGGCGGTTGGGCAAATATAGCAAAGGAATATGCTACAAAGAGATACCGTTCAAACCTTATAAACTGGGGTATGCTCCCCTTCACCTTTGAGGGTGAGCCTCCCTTTGAAAACGGGGATTACATCTTCATACCTCAGGTAACTACAGCCCTTAAGGAGAAAAAGACGGAGTTTGAAGCCTATGTAGTAAAAGAAGGCCAAATGACCCCCTTCACCCTTAAAATGGGAGAACTTACAGATGATGAAAGAAAGATCATACTTGCGGGCTGTCTCATAAACTACAATAAAAATAAGGCTAAGAATCAAGGCTGAAAATAATTTTTAAAAACAAGACCATCCCTTAGGGGGTGGTTTTGTTTTAGTCGACAAATTAGTATTTGTGGGTTTACATTACTTTTATGGCATTGGCAAAGGAACCTCTCAGTCGGCTAATGCCGACAGCTCCCCTTTCATGGGAGCCTAACGGTTGTTAGCTTTCTTTCTTTGAATTAAACACCGCATCCATACATTAACATTTATTGTAGTTTTTGATAATGTATGAAAAAACAAATTACTTCGAAAAAAACGCAACTGCGCCAACGCCTCGCCTGAAAGGAGAGGTGGCACGGCGGAGCCGTGACGGAGAGGTACCCACCCCGGGGATGGGAAGGAAGCCCATAGGGCTGACGATGAAGCAACCAACAATTTCGCCGCAACCTTTTTTCTTTTAAGGGTACCTCTAAAAAGTGCTATTGAAGTAAAATTGAGATAGCTTGTTCGAGGACTAGGAAATGGCTCGAAGCCAATGTAGAGCATTGGTGAGAGACATTGACGACGTACTCGGGCAAGATAGCCAATTTTACGATTT
>JAFSVK010000157.1 GCA_017444985.1 Bacillota bacterium | reverse complement strand
GCTATTGAAGTAAAATTGAGATATCTTGTTCGAGGACTAGGAAATGGCTCGAAGCCAATGTAGAGCATTGGTGAGAGACATTGACGACTAACCTTTGCAAGATAGCCAATTTTACGATTTATGAGTTTTTAGAGGTCCCCAATAGTTTACCTATAAAAAACACATTGCTTACACCACATACTTTTCATCTATAACATATTTACCTTCATTTATAAAGGCGGATATGTCCTCTCTTGGCATGGGCTTTCCTATAAGGTAGCCTTGCAATCTTTCGCAACCCACCTCATTTAAAAACTCAGCTTCGCTTTCGGTCTCTACACCTTCGCACAGCGTTTTCATACCTATGTTGTGGGAAAGCCTTACAACATTGTCTATTATCATTCTGCCTTTTTTGTTCTCTTCTTCAAAGCCCGAAAGGAACTGCATATCAAGTTTTACAACATCAAAATCGTAATCCTTGAGAGTGTTTAAAGATGAGTAGGCAGAACCGAAATCATCCAGCCAAACGGGATAACCCATTTCCCTTAATTTTACTATATTTTCCTTAAGAGCTCCCGAGTCTTCGGCAAGGGTGCTTTCCGTTATTTCTATGTGCAAAAGCCTTTTGTTTATGGAGTATTTCTTTGTAAGCTCCTCCAACTTTTCAATAATGTTTCCCAGTACGAAATCCAACCTTGAAAAGTTTACAGACACCGCAAGGCTTCTGTTGTTGTTATTCTTACTGTCGTACATATCCTTGCACACAAGCTCAAGTATGGCAATATCCAGCTTATGTATTTGGTGGAACTGTTCAAGTATAGGCACGAACACCCCCGGGGATATCATACCATAGTCGGGGTCTATCCACCTTGCCAGTGCCTCCACACCGCAGAGCCTTCTGCTGTCGGAAAATACCACAGGCTGATAGTATACCTTTATATAGCCCTTTTCTATGGCTTTGTCGATGTTGTTTATAATATACTGCCTTCTTTGTATCTCATGAGCCAACTCCTCGTTGTACTCACGATAGTAGCCTTTGTAAAGCTTTTTAGCCTCTGCACAGGCATTTCTCGCATAGTCACAGGCAAGAGCCGCTCCCTCCAGCTTCTTTTTAGGTCTGTAGCCCCCTGCCCTAAGGTCAAGATGTATCTCTTTATCGGTGTTTATTATTTTTTCTCTCAGGCTGTCAAGCCTTTCTTCTATATTTTCGTTATTCGCCAGTATGGCAAAATGATCCTCGGAAAAACGGGCATACAGATCGTCTTTAAAAAGTTCCGCTATATATTTGCTTACATTTCTTAAAAGTTCGTTTCCCTTTTCAAAGCCGTGTTTTTCATTGTAGCCTTTGAAATTTTTGATATCCAAGAAGAGGAATATTTTCTCTGTATCACCCCTGCTTGCAAGTATCCTGGGGGCACTGCTGTTAAACTTTCTCATATTGGCTATGCCCGTAAGCTCATCTGTTTTAGCATTGTCTTGAAGTTTGCCGTTTTTCTCCTCAAGGCTTTCGTCCTTTTCAGATATGACATACTTTGAAAAATAGAGGTTAAAACTTGTAACAAGGGTAAAGACGTAGAACATCAGTAAATTTACGGCAGTTGTATCGGGAACTTCCTTTTCTCCACCCATAGCCATATAAAAGCAACCAAAGGCACCACTCAGTATTATAAAGGAGACCCAAGGTTTCCAAGTCATAAGGCAGGTGACACTGCTTATCATAATCACAAAAGTAAGTATCTGCTCTCCCTTGGCATAGTCCCTTGAAGATACGAATATACCGAAGGCTATGCAAATAAGGCTGAACACCAGTCGCAGAATCGCCCCAAGCTTTAAGGAACCTTTGTTTCGCACAAGATAAACGATATCGTATATCAATACCACACATCCCATTGCTATAAGTACCACGCACAGTATTATTTGATTTGCCATAAGGCTCTTATCTCTGTGGGTAAACATATATACGCTTACGGTCTTTAAAAGAAGACCCATTTCAAATATAACTATCATCACGGCAAGACAGAGGGAAGTTTTTATATTGGCGACATTCACCGTGTTTTTAACATACTCGCTTTCCTTGCCGAGGCCTAAATATTTTTTTATCTTATCAAACATATCATCACCCCTTCGGGATCATAAATTCATTTACTTCACTATTATATCATAAATCATATAATAATAAAAGTATTTTTTTTAAAACTTTCGGATGGGTAAGTTATTTTTGTTGTTTAGGGCTGTATTCTTTTTATAGCTTTCAGAAAAACTGCTGAACTGCCACGACTAACGGATAGGTTTTGAACGGAACGAAAAGTTTTGCAGGCGAATGTGTTGGTTGTTCCATCGTCGACCCTACGGGCTTCCTCCCCCTCTCGGGTCGTCACAGCTCACACCGTGCCACCTCTCCTCAGGCGAGGCTTTTCCGTTATTTCAAGTTTTGTTTTTATTACTTACTTTGTTGCTACTCTGTAACAACTTGTCAAGGACTTTTTAATCACTTAAAAAATCTTTTCTAAATAATGCTGTTGTCTCTTGCTTTTATCTATTGTTTCGTAGTATAATATATCGTGTTATATTATACTGATTAGGAGATGCATTATATGAACATTATCAGTTTGTTTTCAGGGTGTGGCGGACTTGACATGGGTTTTGAAAAAGCGGGTTTTAACATTCCGATAGCAAATGAATATGATAAAACAATATGGGAGACCTTTAAAGTCAACCATCCCAAAACACATCTTATTGAAGGAGATATTAGAAAAGTTAATGAAGCTGATTTCCCTGCAGATGTTGACGGTATCATCGGAGGACCTCCCTGTCAATCGTGGTCAGAAGCGGGGGCTTTGCGTGGCATTGAGGATGAACGTGGTCAGCTCTTTTTTGACTATATAAGGATTCTCCGTAAAGTAAAACCGAAGTTTTTCCTCGCAGAAAATGTTAGTGGTATGCTAGCTAATAGGCATAATGAAGCTGTTCAAAATATCATCAAACTTTTTGAGGAAAGCGGCTACGATGTCACGCTCACACTTGTAAACGCAAAAGATTATGGAGTTGCCGAGGAACGTAAAAGAGTATTCTATATCGGATTTCGTAAAGATTTAGGAATAGACTTTAAGTTTCCAGTTGGCTCAACTGTTGATGATAAAAAGAAACTCACATTAAAAGATATTATATGGGATTTGAAGGAAACAGCTGTTCCTTCCGCTGAAAAAAACCATCACAACCCTTCTGCTATAAACAATAATGAATACTTTACGGGAGAATACTCTCCTATTTTTATGAGCCGTAACCGAGTGAAATCATGGAATGAGCAAGCGTTTACAGTTCAAGCTTCGGGTAGGCAATGTCAACTTCATCCGCAAGCACCAAAGATGATAAAGGTTGGCAAGAATGATTGCCGTTTTGTTGAAGGAAAGGAACATCTTTATCGTCGTATGACAGTTAGAGAGGTAGCAAGAGTACAAGGTTTTCCTGATGATTTCAAATTTATCTATGACAGTGTAAATGATGGCTACAAGATGATTGGTAACGCTGTGCCTGTTAATCTCGCATATGAGATAGCATCAGCAATAAAAAAAGAATTGGAGGTCGTACAATGAGTTCCAAAAGTAATGATCAGGGCAGAGCATTTGAATATGCTTGTATAAAAGAATTATGGAATCATATTGAAGATCATAGACCATGTATAATAGACAATGATTCTGTATTTGCAGCTGAACACGCGTGGAATCAACAGTCACCAGAAATGAAAAATAAACTTGCCATTGCTGCCCAATCATTTATAGATACTTTGTTTTCAGCAGAACCTCTCATTCTTGAATGTGACGGAAATGATGACGTCGTTGTTCTCTCTATTAACAAAGATTCTGATGCCGAAGGCGGAGATGTTCGTGATATCGTAATTACAAGAAAGTCTATTCGTTGGGATATAGGTCTTTCTATGAAACATAATCATTTTGCGGCAAAGCATTCCCGTCTTAGTCCGACGATTGATTTTGGAGCAAAATGGTATGGTCTATCTTGTAATGATAACTATTGGAATACCATTAAGCCAATATTTGCAAGGTTGCAATCACTCAAAGAAAAACAGGTTGCTTGGCGTGATATGGCTGACAAGGAAGATGCAGTATACTATCCGATAGTTGATGCATTTATTAAAGAGCTGAACAGAGCCTACAATGCTGACAAAACAATTCCAGCAAGACTAATTTCATACTTGCTCGGTATCCGTGACTTCTATAAAGTTGTAGCTATTGACCAAAAGCAAGTCACCGAATTTCAATCTTTTAATCTACGAGGAGAGTTGAACAAGGAAGGGAAAAATACGAAGGCCACTCTGATTATACCAAAGGCTGATTTACCTACGGAAATAATTTCTCTACGTTTTAAACCCGAATCCAAGAGTACCGCAGAATTGTATTTGAATAACGGTTGGTCACTATCTTTTAGGATACATAACGCCTCAACTATTGTTGAACCTTCGCTTAAATTCGATATTCAGTTTTTAGGAGTGCCTGCGAATATTATTACAGTTCATTGTAGGTGGGAATAAAAAACATAGTACCAAAATAGATTTATTACAACTTACGAAAAGAGAATACACCAAGCAAGAGGACATAAGCTGTCCTTTTGCTTGGAAAGATATTTTCTGATCAAGCAGTATTCTTATTCAACTTCTCGGCATCGTTCTTTGCCATTCTTAAAACCTTATCTTCAAAACTCTCCTTTGCCTGCTCGTTGAAATGCAGTTTTACCTTGTAAATTCTGTTGTCTATCTTTACCGTTGTGCAGGTCTCAGTCATAATCTATCACCCCCTTAAATCTCAAAAATTCAAATATTGCGGTCATAATTCCCATAAGAATAAAAAATATCGGTATTGTATTTACGCATTGCGGCAATATCGGTGTGTCAAAGAAAATTATCACGACTGCTGTTATAAGGCTGTTTTATCGCCCAAAAAAGGAAAAAATAATATTGACAATCAATATTTTCAATAGTATACTTTAAGTTGGTTTTTTTATTTCAGTTTATAATAAATGGAGGTTATACATGAAAAGTTTTTTTACATCCGAATCCGTTACGGAAGGACATCCCGATAAGATCTGCGACAAAATATCGGATGCCGTACTTGATGCCATACTTGAACAAGACCCTCTTGCAAGAGTTGCCTGCGAGTGCTTTACTACCACGGGACTTGTGGTGGTTGCCGGAGAGATAACAACGGATTGCCACGTAAATATAGATACAATAGCCAGAGAGACTATAGAAGAAATAGGCTATACACGAGCTAAATACGGTTTCGATGCGGAAAGTTGCGCCGTTATAACCTCCTTAAAAGGACAAAGTCCCGATATTGCTCAAGGTGTAAATGCCTCCCTTGAGGCAAGACAGGGAGAGAGCGACCCCAATGATACGGGTGCGGGAGATCAGGGTATGATGTTTGGTTTTGCCTGCGATGAGACCCCTTCCTATATGCCCACACCCATATACTATGCCCACAAGCTTACAAAAAGACTTACCGATGTAAGAAAAGACGGAACTCTTTCCTATTTAAGACCCGACGGCAAAAGCCAGGTAACGGTAGAGTACGATGACGGAAAGCCCGTTAGGATAGATGCCATTGTTATATCCACACAGCACAGCGACAAGGTAAGTGCGGAACAAATTGAAAAAGACGTTAAAGAACAGGTCATAAAAGCCGTGATCCCCGAAAGCCTTTTAGATGAAAATACAAAGTATTTCATAAATCCCACAGGCAGATTTGTAATAGGCGGTCCTCAGGGAGATGCGGGACTTACGGGAAGAAAGATAATAGTAGATACCTACGGAGGCTATTCCTGCCACGGAGGCGGCGCTTTCAGCGGAAAAGACCCTACAAAGGTAGACCGTTCGGGAGCTTACATGGCAAGATATATCGCTAAAAACATAGTTGCAAGCGGTATTGCCAAAAAGTGTGAGCTTCAGCTTTCCTACGCCATAGGTGTGGCTCAACCCATTTCCGTATATGTAAACACCTTCGGCACGGGAAAAATAAGCGATGAAGAAATAATACAAAAAATAAGAGATAACATAGACCTTCGTCCCGCCGCTATAATAAAGAAGCTGGATCTCAGACGCCCTATATACAAACAGACCGCAGCCTACGGCCACTTCGGAAGAGAGGATGTTTCCCTTCCTTGGGAAAAAACGGATATGGTGGATATTTTCAAGGCGTAAAATATTGTTATAAATACCATAAAAAACAATTTCTTGACTATCAAAGAGCATTGTATTATAATGGAAACATTGATATTTCATAAACAGGAGGAAATATATTTATGAGCAGAGTTTATAATTTTTCAGCCGGACCTTCTATGCTTCCCCTTGAAGTTTTGGAGCAAGCAAGAGACGAAATGCTTGATTACGGTGGCACAGGAACTTCCGTTATGGAAATGAGCCACAGATCAAAGGCATTTGACGATATTATAAAGCAGGCTGAACAGGACATAAGAGATCTTATGGCTATCCCCGACAACTACAAGGTACTTTTCCTTCAGGGTGGCGGACATACACAGTTTGCAATGGTTCCCTTAAACCTTTACAAAACAGGCCATGCCGACTATGTTAAAACAGGTCAGTGGGCTAAAAAAGCTGCGGAAGAGGCTAAAAAGTGGGGAGAGGTAAACATCGTTGCTTCCTCCGAGGATAAAACATATTCTTATATCCCCAAACTTGATAAGTCTATGTTTAACCCCAATGCAGACTACTTCTACATCACATACAACAACACAATATACGGAACAAGATACACTACCCTTCCCGACACAGGCAATGTACCTCTTGTAGCCGATATATCAAGTAACATTATGTCAGAGGTAATGGATGTTTCCAAGTTTGGCCTCCTCTATGCAGGTGCTCAGAAAAATGTAGGTCCTGCAGGTGTTACGATAGTTATAATAAGAGACGATCTTATAGGAAATGCCAAGGCAGATTGCCCCACAATGCTTGACTATAAGATACATGCAGAAAAAGAGAGCTTATACAACACACCTCCTTGCTACTCCATATATGTTGCAGGTCTTGTATTCAAGTGGCTTAAGAAGCTTGGCGGCGTAGCTGAGATGCAGAAGATCAACGAGGAAAAAGCAGGTATACTTTACGATTTCCTTGATAATTCCATGATGTTCAGAGGTACCGTAACTCCTCAGGACAGATCCCTTATGAACGTTCCCTTCGTTACGGATGATGACGATCTCAACGCTAAGTTTGTAAAAGAGGCTACAGCAGCAGGTTTCATCAACCTTAAGGGTCACAGAACAGTAGGCGGTATGAGAGCAAGTATATACAATGCCATGCCCATAGAAGGCGTTCAGAAGCTTGTGGAATTTATGAAGAAATTTGAACATGACAACAAGTAATACCCTCTAAAAACAGGAGATAAAAATGTATAATATTTTAACACTCAACAAAATTTCAAATGTAGGTCTCGGTGTACTTACAGATAACTATACTGTATCCGATACCCAAAGCAACCCCGATGCCATACTTTTAAGATCCTTCAAAATGCACGATTATGAGCTTCCCGCTTCTTTAAAGGCTGTTGCTCGTTGCGGTGCGGGTGTAAACAACATACCCTTGGACAAGTGCGCCGAAAAGGGTATAGTAGTATTCAATACTCCCGGTGCAAATGCCAATGCCGTAAAAGAGTTGGTACTTGCAGGTCTTTTTATAGCCTCAAGAAAAATAACCGAAGCCGACAAGTGGGTACAGTCCATGAAGGGCACAGAGGATGTTTCAAAGGCTGTTGAAAAAGGTAAAAGCACCTACGCAGGTCCCGAGATATACGGCAAGACCTTAGGTATAATAGGTCTTGGTGCTATAGGTGTGCTTGTAGCTGATGCCGCTATAGCCTTAGGTATGAAGGTATACGGCTACGATCCCTATCTTTCAGTAGACGGTGCTCTTGCCCTTAACAGCTCCGTAAAGAAGGTAGATACCATAGATGAGATATTTGCCGTAAGCGACTATATCACAATACACGTTCCCGCCACAAACGATACCAAAAATACTTTCAATGCGGAAAATATCGCAAAGTGTAAAGACGGCGTAAGAATACTTAACTTTGCAAGAGGCGAGCTTACCAACTCTGCGGATATGGCAGAGGCTGTAAAGAGCGGCAAGGTAGCAAAGTACATTTCCGACTTCGCAGACGACGACCTTTTAGGCGTTGAAAATATAATCTGTCTTCCCCACCTTGGTGCTTCCACACCCGAGGCAGAGGACAACTGTGCTAAAATGGCAGCCCTTCAGATGATGGACTACCTTGAAAACGGAAATATTAAAAACTCCGTAAATTATCCCGCCCTTAAGGCACCCAGGATCCCCGGCAAAACAAGAGTATGTATACTCCACAAGAATATGCCCAACGTTATAGCTAAGTTCACCACCATATTCGGTCAGGCCAACATCAATATCGAAGGCCTTACAAACAACTCCAAGGGCGAATATGCTTATACCGTACTTGATACGGACGGTGTGACCGACAATGTTGAAAACACCATAGAAGCTATTGACGGTGTTATAAGAGTAAGAGTTATAGAATAAAAAATGGGTGTGAATTATCACACCCCGGCAAAAATGAGATTTTTGCCGATAAACAGCCGTTCTTCGCGCCTCTTTAAGGAGGCAAAAGCACTTTTGACTATCGGGAACCTCTAAAAAGTCATAAATCGTAAAATTGGCTATCTTGCTCGATTACGTCGTCAATGTCTCTCACCAATGCTCTACATTGGCTTCGAGCCATTTCCTAGTCCTCGAACAAGATATCTCAATTTTACTTCAATAGCACTTTTTAGAGCTCCCCT
>JAFSVK010000156.1 GCA_017444985.1 Bacillota bacterium | reverse complement strand
TAGAGGAATAATGAGAGAGCCGCCGCACACTTTGGCACTTTTGTCAAGTGCTTTTTTGAAATTTTAATATTTTTTACATAAAAAAAGTTTTAGACCCTTTTGGAATCTAAAACTTAAATTCTTAACTTAATGACATTGGGTTCCCTTTACTAAAAAGGACAGCGTTTTGTGATATGCTGTCCTTTTTTACGTTCTGTATTTAGGGAAAATATGGGCACAACTCCTTATAGTTTCACAAAAACGCAACAAGGACCTCGTCTAATAGTCGCAGACTACAATCGAGGTCCTTATCCTATATATTTTACTCGAGTAGCAGCTTCACCCTACAGCACTTTCACTCTCTGTCTGTGTGTTTTCCGTTGCCCCTTCCTTATCGAGAATATTAAAGTATATCTTCCCCGCAGATTTTTCGGTGACTTTTACATTTATCATATAGTCCCCGGGGGTTATTTCATAGTATTCCGTAACACCCTCGCCTTCCACATCCCTGTCGATAGTGGGAGTGCCTGTGTTTTCCTTGGTGGGCAGTGTGTTTATATCGCTTCCGCCGTGAGCTACGCTTACATGTACCTTTCCCGATGAGAGCCTGCTGTCTATGGCAAGGTACTCATTTTCGCCTATGGTTATTCCCGAGCCGCCTTCTACCCCCGTATCGACAACATCAAAATTTGCTACCACATTTCCCTCTTCCGTTACATCTATAAATGTTTTGGGTTCTTGGGGTTTGGTATTATTACATCCCACAAAAGAAAGAGCTATAACCGCTACGGGTAAAATAGTTTTTAAAAATTTTCTCATGTCTTTGCACCTCTTATTAAAATACCGTCTACTGTGTTTATTATATTATTATACCACAAGTTTAATAGTAGGTAAACACTTTTAGGCTTGTTTACTTATGGAATTTATGGTATACTTTCCCAAAAGGAGGAATTTCTATGAAAAGAAAATTAACGGCTCTTGCCATATCTTTAATGCTTTTATCACAAACAGCCTACTGCCGTCCCGACCCCGAAACGGGCTTTGATGTTGAAAACGGCACCCTTATAAGCTATGTAGGCACCGACAGGATGATACTTGTTCCCGCCGAGCAAAACGGGGAGAAAGTCACCGACATAGGCGAAAAGGCTATGGCGGAAACAATAGTGGAAAATATCGATATTGAAAGCGGTATCAAAAATATCGGCAAACTGGCTTTTTCCAAATCTACCGTCTACAGCGTGACCCTATCCGACACCCTTGAAAATGTGGGAGAAGGTGCTTTTTACGACTGTCCTAACCTTGCAAATATGACACTTGTAAATCCCAAGGTACATTTTGAAAAGGATGCTTTAAAGGAAACCTACTACATCGTTTTTTGGATAGATTGCAAAACCTCTCCCGAGGACGAAGAGACTCTTGCCAAAAACATATACGAAGCAAAGGGCGATGACAATTTTGAAATAGCCTATTTACACGACTATGACTTCAATGACGATATAGAAGCCTACGTATGTAAAAACTGCGGTAACATACAGGCAATAGAAGACGGAAGAGACCCCGACGAGATCATGAACGGTGCCCCCTCGGCTCACGAAATATTTGAAGATGTGGAACCCAACGCTTGGTATGCACACTATGTAGATTATGCGGTTCAAGCAGGTATCATAAACGGTAAAAGCGAAACGATATTTGCCCCCGATGATAACATTACCGTAGCGGAGGCTGTTAAGCTTGCCGCCTGTGCCCATGCACAATCTCGCGGTACAGCCTATATCCCCGAGGTAAAGTCCGAAGAAAACTGGTATGACAAATACCTCTACTATGCCACCGAAAATGGTATTGTAGGTACGGACTTTGACTTTGAAGCCTCTCGCCCCGCCACAAGAGCGGAGGTAGCCTACCTGTTTTCGGGAGCCGATGTTTCGGAGTATTTTTTAAATGAAGTACCTATAACGGATATACCCGATGTTGACGAAAACACGCTTTATCACGATAAGATACTTAAAATGTACGATCTTGGTGCCGCCGTAGGCGATGAAAATATGACATTCAGACCCGACGATAACATCAAACGAAGCGAAGCTGCGGCTATGATAATAAGAGTAATAGATACCAGCTACAGAATAGAACTTCCCAAAGGCTGAAAAAAATTTTTACTTTACTAACTTACTCGCACCCCGAAGGATAACTTTGGGGTGTTTTTCAATAGGGGAGCTCTAAAAAGTGCTATTGAAGTAAAATTGAGATATCTTGTTCGAGGACTAGGAAATGGCTCGAAGCCAATGTAGAGCATTGGTGAGAGACATTGACGACGTAATCGGGCAAGATAGCCAATTTTACAATTTATGACTTTTTAGAGGTTCCC
>JAFSVK010000155.1 GCA_017444985.1 Bacillota bacterium | reverse complement strand
CATTTTTCGGAGAACCTGTCAAGGGAGCCCCTACGGGGTGACTACATACTGCCTCGGGTTCAGAATCCGAAAACAGTCTTTTGGAACATCTAAAGAAACGAAAAATTTTATAAAATGTGTCAAGTAAAATTGACAACTTCAGATTGACAAAAAAATGAATGTTACAATAACAAAATGGGTAATCATTTATGCTTTTTTCTTAACTATAAGTTCTTTTACATTAAGATAGAAAGGGGAGATTATATGAAGAACTATGCTATAGGGAAAACAGTAAAGGGTTTATTGGCAGCTGTTGTTTTATCGGCAATTTATATATTTGGAATAATCAATGTAACAAAAGTTGATACATACGGTGCGACAACAGAAATATCAGACTCTCTTGAAGAGATTTCCGGTCTTAAGACCAGTTCAGGTTTAGTAGTTACTGCCAAATAAGCTAAGGTTGGTGATGACCATTATCTCGTTTTGGATTTCACAGAAAACAGTGCATTGCAGTCATTAGATAAGCTTCAATATTCTGTTCCTTACGGTTCTGGCATTGTAGAATTATACGGACCCGGTTTCCAAATAGACACTCTTTACCGTAAAATTCAATTCGATGAAGTAGGCGAGGATTGCATTGAAGAAGATGGTCATTGTTACTATGCTTTCAAGTTTACCGATGCAGATAAAAATTACACAACACTTAATGCTAAAGTCGGTGCTATAGCCAGTGGTTGGGGAAAATAAGGGGGTAAAAATGAAAACATATACAAAACCTGCCGTTGAGATAACAAAAATTGAAAATGAAAGTGTTATATCACTTAGCGGCATAGGTATAATGGGCTCAACAGGCAAGCCCTCTTGATACAACTAAAACTGCCACCAAATTAGGTTTAAACAGCTGATAATCCCAAAATTTGATAAAAATTTTGCAGATAGTATGCCCCCATTCCTTACGGTTTGGGGGCTTGCTATTTTATATAATTTTTGGTAGATATTTAGCTATAAATACACTTGAAAATACGTGTAATTTGGGATATAATAACATTGTATATTAAATTAGCCGAAAAGAGGTGGCAGCAATGTACATAAAAAGACACGCAGAAAAAACAATTTCCATATTAGCCAAAATGTTTGGGGTGGTTATGGTAACAGGACCCAGACAGGTTGGTAAAACCACAATGCTTAAAGAAACCGTAAAAGATACGGACTATGTTACCCTTGACGACCCCATATTAAAAATGACTGCACAAGAAAGCGGTAACACCTTTTTGAAAGATAATCCTCCTCCCGTTTTTATTGATGAGATACAGTATGCTCCCAATCTTTTCCCTTATATTAAGATGTATATCGATCAAAACAACGATAAAGGGCAATTCTATCTGTCGGGGTCGCAACAATTTAAGCTTATGAAAAATGTAAGTGAGACCCTTGCAGGAAGAATGGGCATTGTCAATCTTCTCGGTTTGTCGATGAGAGAAAAATACGACTGTGATTTTGATGAACCCTTTATTACGACAGACGAATTTTTTTCGAAGAGAAGAAAAAGTGTAAAGCTCTTTACTTACGACGAAATATGGGAAAATATCCATCGTGGCGGTATGCCGGCACTTTGGAGTAACAAAGAATTTGATTGGCAAATGTTTTACGGTGCATATGTTAAAACCTACATTGAAAGAGATGTCAGGGAATTGACACAGGTGGGTGATGAGAATAAATTCTTGCAATTTATGACCGTGGTTGCGGCAAGTACCGGGCAACTTGTAAATTTTGCTTCAATTGCGAGAGATGTAGGCATAAGCCAACCGACGGCGGAAAGGTGGCTGTCTATTCTTCAAACATCAAACATCGTTTATCTATTGAAGCCCTATTCGGGTAATATCACGAAAAGAACCGTTAAAACCCCGAAATTATACTTCCTTGACACGGGACTTGCGGCTTATATTACAAGATGGAATACAGCCGACACATTGAAAAACGGTGCGATGTCGGGTGCTTTTTTTGAAAGCTTCGTGATAGGTGAAATCATAAAAAGCTACTACAACAGAGGTATTACAGAACCTCCGTTATATTTTTACAGAGATAAAGACGTGAATGAAATTGACCTTCTCATCGAGGAAAACAATACACTTTATCCCATAGAAATAAAAAAACACGCCGACCCCACAAAAAAAGACATTTCCGCTTTCAAATTACTTGATAAAATCCCCTCGGTAAAAAGGGGACAAGGCGGAGTTATATGCACTTATGATAAATTGATTTCTTTGGATGATATGAACAAGGTAATTCCCGTTTTTTATATTTGAGGAGATATTCGGTGGAATTGGCTTTTAAAAATACAATTTTTTACATTAACGAACGGACAAGGAACAAATAAGCACATAATAAGGAACTTTTAAGGAACGAATAAGGAACACGATACTTCCATTAAGGAACAATATGTGATATAATGACCTAAAGGAAGTGATTTTATGTTTGAACCTAAATTTATATACACAAACGAAATGGTAAACGATTTGATGCGAATTGAACAATGCAGAACAGCATTAGATTATTTATACCTGCCTACAAGGGTAAAACAGGAATTTATTTATAATGCCAAAATGAAAAAAACCCACTTTTCCACAAGTATTGAGGGAAATTTGTTATCTTATGACCAAGTAGAAAGAGTAATAAAAAAGAAAGAACAAGGCACAAAGATAAATGCCGAAAAAGAGGTATTAAACTATTGGGATGCACTGACTTTTTTAGAGGAGGAATGTGCTAGGAAGAGGAAAATTTCTGTTGATTTTATAAAAGAACTGCATGGAATTATCGTAAAAAAAGGAAAAAGCCATAAACGAACTGAATTGAGAGGGGCTATGCCTCCCGGTGTGCTTTTTGCAGTTTATGATAATCGAACAGGCATTCCCGAATATATACCTCCCGAATGGAGCGATGTTGAAGTCTTGCTAAATGATTTGGTAGAATGGTATTATACTGTCGGTAACTTGCCTGTTCCGTTGGTTGCCGCAATATTCCATTATCAGTTTGCGACTATACATCCATTTACAGACGGAAACGGCAGAACATCTCGTGCATTGGCAACGTATATTCTTATGGAAAATGGCTATGATTTCAAAGGCTTTAATTCAATGGAAGAGTATTATGCAACCGACCTTGACGGATATTACGACAGTTTACAAATGGGACTGCCCGCCCTATATTATGACGGAAGAAATAACCCACCGCATCTCGAAAAATGGATAGGTTTCTTCATCAGGATAATGGCTTTGAATGCTGAAAAAATCTATGAAACTGCATTAGATGCCAATAAATCCGAAAAAACAAATCCCGTTGTTGATAAACTGTCAAAACGGGATAAGAAAATGTTGCGATATGTAATTGAAAATCATATTTCAGAGATAAAAACAAAAGATTTAGCCGATATTTTTGCCGTAACACCAAGAGCCATAAATAAATGGTGTACAGATTGGTGTGACAGGGGAATACTTGTTCCTAATCGCAAAAAAGTTAGAGTAACATCTTATACATTGTCAGAAGAATTCAATAATATTGAATTGCATGAATTAGGGTTTACCGATTAAGTTTGCGGGCAAGGGATGAATGGACTTGCCCGTTTTGTATTTAATAATATCAATCTTTAAATTACTTGATAAAATTCCCTCCGTAAAAAGAGGACAAGGTGGAGTTATATGCACGTATGATAAATTGATTTCTTTAGATGACATGAACAAGGTAATTCCCGTTTTTTATATTTGAGGAGGTATTTATGAGTTGGATAAAAATTGACGAAAACACATACAGATACGAAGACAAGGGCGTTCGTTTCTTTCTGCTTATGGGAACGGAACACGCCTTGCTTATAGACAGCGGTATGCAAGTGCATAATGCCAAGGAACTTGCCGGGGAATTGACTACGCTACCGATAAAGCTTTTCAATACTCATACCGACCCCGACCACATAGGAAGTAACGAAGAATTTGACACGGTAATGATGAATCCGGCGGAACTTGTGAATTACCGTAAGCCCTATTCATCGCAAACGATAGAACCGATTTATGACGGTGATACTATAGACATCGGCGGCAGACCCCTTAAAGCAATAGCATTACCCGGTCACACCCCCGGAAGCACCGCTTTGCTTGATGTAAAAAGCGGCAAGCTTTTCAGCGGAGATCCAATACAAGACGGAAAAATATTTATGTTTGGACCTATGCGGAACATCTCGGCATATATCCTAAGCTTAAAAAGACTGCTGAAATTCAAAGAAGAAATTAAAAAAATATACCCGTGCCACGGCACTTGCCCTGTCGATATATCCCTTGTACCGAAACTTATAGAAGGTGCAGAAAAGATAGAAAAAGGCGAAATATTGCCCGAACCGTTTGAAATGTTCGGGCATAAGGTAAATGCTTATGATGTGGGGATAGCTGTGTTTTTGTGTGATGACTAAAACCGTTGCCACACGGGAGCCTTACAACTGTGCCTTAACGGACTTAAGTCCGCTTTGATGCAGTTGTAAGGCTAATGTGCATTTTTGCCGGATTTATTTTTGGTCAAATAGCCAATCTCTTACGGCGGTAAGTTTATAACCGTAGTTGAATGACGCCATATGTTCCATGCCGGAACCTTCGGTAAGTACCGTGCCTGTTTCAAAACGTATCATATTGGCATTAAGTCCTTCTTCAAGAAGACTGTTGACAAGTGCGGTCTGTTCCTCATCGGAAAGTTGTGCATTCCATTCGTTATAGGTGTATTTTACGCCATCTTCATCGAACATAGCCTTAACCTCGTCCTGACCGCCCGATGCCTTTGCATCACCGCCTGCGGTAATATAAAAGAATTTTTTATCTTCAAGACCTTTGAGTACCGATATATCCCATTGACCGGAAACAAACATGGATGCAGCAAACATATCGGGGTATTTGCTGTTAAGATAAAGCGATGTCATACAGCCCATCGACTGACCCGTAGTGTAAAGCCTGCTTTTGTCGATATTGTATTTTGCGGTGAGGTCGTTTATAAGGTTTACAGCCACTTCTACCTGTTCAGATACATTGAAGTTATCATCGACCACCGTTTCCGAAAATGCGGGTACAAGCACAAATGAGGCGTGTTTAGCCTGATCCTCGTCCGTTACCCATACATTTGCACCGTAATACTGTTCAACGATCTCCTTTGCACTTTTGCCGGAGGCAGAAGAATCGGGAATGTACATTATGAACGGGTAAGATGTATTTTCATCATAATTTTCGGGTACATAAAGGCTGTATTCAAGGGTGATGCCTGTTTGTTCGTCGTTATAAGAAAGCTGTGTGAATTTTGAGGAGTTTTCATCGATAACGGCTTGTATCTCGGGCGAATTCTGTGTCATTGCACCGCCTTGTCCACGCTGTCCGCCGCCTTGTCTATCAAATGTTCCCTCGGTTTTTTCTTCATTGGTGTTTATCGAGATCAATTTGGTCTCACCGTCCCATTTCACATTAGCCCCCGTGCTTTCCGATACAAAACGCAGCGGCACAAAAGTTCTGCTATCTGTTATTCTTGCCGGAATATCAAGCGAAACACTTTCGCCGTTCACGATTGCGTTGTAGCTGTCTATTTCTATGCTTATGTCGGTACCCTCATTTGATAACGACACTGTTTTTTTCTCTTCGTCCCAGCCGACATTAAGACCGAGATTTTCGGCAATTGCCCTTATCGGCACAAGTGTATAGTCGTTTTCGATATATGGCTTTACATTGTCATATTCGTCAAAGTCAACATTTTTCCCGTTTACCTCAACGCTTATATCATCATCGGCAAACACGGGTACAACTGTAATAAGCAAAGCTGTTGTAAGTGCAAATATTTTCTTTTTCATAATAAAACCTTCTTTCGTTTATTTATTTGGATAAAGGGAACCTCTAAAAACACCGTTTTTTTGAATTGATTTTTTAAAAATCCTCAAAATCAACTCAAAATAATGTTTTTTAAGTGCAAATTTCCCATGTTTATGTATTAAAATCGGCTTTTTTGCCGATTTTGGGCGCACTTCGCCCATATCAGCGCAAATGGCGCGTCAAAAATTCATATCTACACATATTGT
>JAFSVK010000154.1 GCA_017444985.1 Bacillota bacterium | reverse complement strand
TCGTAAAATTGGCTATCTTGCCCGAGTACGTCGTCAATGTCTCTCACCAATGCTCTACATTGGCTTCGAGCCATTTCCTAGTCCTCGAACAAGCTATCTCAATTTTACTTCAATAGCACTTTTTAGAGGTACCCTTGATTTATTAACCCATCTACACATATTACATCACACAGTTTATTTCTCAAGTGCAAGGGATACATCAAACTCCGGGGCTATAAGGCCTGTTTTTCTCCAGTTGGCTTTCATGGGTTCTATCATATTTTCGTCAAACTTGGTGTATATGAAAGGCACGAGCATATATTTTGCAAAGCCGTATATTTCCGCAAGCTTTTCGCCCTTCTCGGCATTTTCCTTTCCGAAATAAGTTTTCACCATGTTATTCCACACTTTTTGGGTGAGTTCATAGTTTATTCCCAAATACCTTTCCACGGAGGCGGGGTTTCTTCTTCCTATATGTACCATGGGAAGGAAGGTGCTTCCCCAATCAAGCAGGGGGTGGCCGTAGCCTACATCGCTCATATCTATAAATATAAGCTCATCACCCATAAGCATAACATTGTTTACATGGAAATCTCCGTGGAGCATGGTGGTAGTTTCGGCAAGAGCCTCGTATACGCTTTTAAGTTTTTCCGTTTCCGCATCCGTAAGGTACTTTCTCATACTCTCCGCTCTTTTTTTGTACACATCAAGCATATTTTCCATAATGGAGGTGTCTGCCTGTGTGGAGTGGAGAAGTTTTAAAAGTTCACCCATTCTTGTGCCGAATTCTTCCGCTCTTTCGGGCTCTTCTCTTATAACTGTAGATAGTGTTCTTGCCTTTAGAAGCTCATACACGGCGGCATAGCTTTCTCCACACTTTACCACATCGTAGGCTATGGCTGTAGGCACGCCTGCCACAAAGGCGGCTCTTGCAAAGTCTCTTTCCTGTTGTACCGTTTCTATAGGTACGGAAGGGGCAAAAACCTTTATAACGTTTTCATCGTCCATGCGGTATACCTTGCCGTTTGCTCCCTCGCCTATTACCTCCATACCTTCCACACTTATATTACGCAGTTTCTTTGAAATGTTTATGATACTTGTAAAGCCCGTTACATCAAATATATCATAAACTTCCTTTGACACTTCCCTAATGTTTACCTGTGCACCTATAACTTTTTTAAGCTTTAAAAATACTCTCAGACCCGCACTTGAAACATATTCAAGTTCCGATGCGTCTATATTCGCCTCTTCTCCCACGGTAAAGGAGGCTAAAAGCTTATCTTCAAATTCCTTAGCATTGTTGCTGTCTATCCTGCCAAATATTTTAATATTATTTTCGCTTATTTTTTCTATCATATCTTACTCCAAATACATTTTCTTAAAATCTTCAACATCGTTTTTACTTAAGCCCAATTCCTTTGTTACATAGCCCAATATATCGCCGTATTCCGCCTTTATTTTATTGTACGCCGCATCTATGTAGCTTAAGCGTACTCCCTCAAGAAGCATGGCAAACTTCAATACATTTTCATCCAGGGAGGCACTTTTTATACACTCCTCTATGCGTTTAAATGTAGGTTTGTAAGCTTCGTTTGTAAGGAGGTAGTCCTCTTTTATCGTTGCCTCATCTACCCCCAATGTGCCCAATATAAGCATAGCGCCCATACCCGTTCTGTCTTTTCCCTGTGTACAGTGGAAAAGTACGGCTGCCTTTTCTTCCTTACTCAAAAGCACGTCAAATAACTTTTTATACCCTTTTTTGCCCTCGGTGCCGAAAACCATGGAAATATATATACCTTCCATGTCTATATCAAAATTTGCATCGTATATTGCTGCATATCTCTGCCCCACATCTTCTATACTCATAAGGGTAAGATAGGTTTGAAACTCCTCTTCCTTTATGGGCAGTTCCTCAAGTATGGAAAAGTGGTGATATTTTGCCCCTTTTACCGTAGGGTCGGGCATAACGGAAACTTCCGCATTCATTCTGAGATCCACTATATCGCTTAGCAGATATTTTTCCTCAAGAGCCTTTACAGCCCCTTCCTCGGCTCTGAAAAGTCCACCGGTGCGCAAAAGCACATCTTTTTTTACTCTTCTGCCCTCTTCCGTTAGATATCCTCCTAACTGTCTTGCGTTCGCCACTCCCTTAAGTTCTATACTCTGTGTAACGTAATCCAAAGTTCATCCCTCCTACACATAAGGGCTGTGAAAAAAACAAAATACGCTTTTCCACAGCCCTTTATTTTCCTATTTATTACAACCCGGGTCTGTCGGGGAAGCCTACCTTCTTCTTTACCTTTGAAAGGGTCTTGTTGGCTATGCGAGCTGCCTTTTGGGCTCCCTGTTCTATAACGGAGTCCACATAGGCTTTATCCGCAGATATTCTTGCAAACTCTTCCTGTATGGGTCTTATTCTTTCCACAACAGCCTCAGCTACGGCACTTTTGAATGTACCGTAGTTGGCACCCTTAAAGTCCGCCTCTGCCTCTTCTATGGTCTTATCGGTAACGGAGGCATATATGTTGAGAAGGTTACTTATACCCGGCTTATCCTCGGAGTATCTTACCTCCGTGTCGGAGTCCGTAACGGCTCTTTTTATTTTGTTTGCTATCACCTTCAGATCGTCAAGAAGGTATATAACGTTATTCTCGTTATCGGACTCGGACTTACTCATTTTCCTGGTAGGATTTTGAAGTCCCATTATTCTCGCCCCTACCTTAGGTATAAAGCCTTCGGGCACTTTGAAGACTTCACCGTAGAGGTTGTTGAATCTCTCTGCTATATCTCTTGTTATTTCAAGGTGCTGTCTCTGATCCTCACCTACGGGCACAAGGTCTGCTTTGTAGAGCAGTATATCCGATGCCATAAGTACGGGATAGGTCAAAAGACCGGAGTTTATATTTTCCTCATGCTTTGCGGACTTATCCTTAAACTGGGTCATCCTCTGCAGTTCCCCTACATAGGTGTAACAGTTAAGTATCCAGTTAAGCTGGGCATGAGCCGTAACATCTGACTGTATGTAGAGTATATTTTTCTCGGGATCTATACCTATAGCTAAAAAGAGGGCAAGAAGATCCCTTGTTTTCTTTCTTAATTGCGCAGGCTCCTGTCTTACGGTGATAGCGTGCATATTGGCAATGGCAAACACGCAGTCGTAGTCGTTTTGTAAGTTTACCCAGTTTTTAAGTGCTCCTATGTAGTTACCCAAGGAAGGCACTCCCGAGGGCTGCATTGCCGAATATATTACTTTTCTCTGTTCATTGCTCATTTTAAATCAACCTCTTAAACTTGCCACGATAACGGCTTTTATGGTGTGCATGCGGTTTTCCGCCTCATCAAAGACAATGGAGTTTTCGCTTTCGAATACCTCATCGGTAACTTCCATTTCGCTAATATGGAATTTCTGTTCTATTTCCTTGCCTATGGTGGTCTTTAAATCGTGGAAAGCGGGTAAACAGTGCATAAAAAGAGCCTGCTTGCCTGCCTTATCCATAACGCTTTTATTTACCTGATACTTTGAAAGCTCCTTTATACGACTTGCCCATACCTCATCAGGCTCTCCCATGGATACCCAAACATCGGTGTATATAACATCGGCACCCTTTACAAGCTCCACATCCTCAGTAAGTGTTATACTTGCTCCGCTTTCCTTTGCCATCTCACGACACAACTCTACAAGCTCACTATTAGGGTGATATGCCTTAGGAGCGCAAGCCACAAAATCCATACCCATTTTAGCGGAGGCTATCATAAGGCTGTTGCCCATATTGTAACGGGCATCTCCCATATAAACCAGCTTTATACCCTTTAAATGCCCCTTATGCTCTATTATTGTAAGCATATCCGCAAGCACCTGTGTAGGGTGGTACTCATTTGTAAGTCCGTTCCATACAGGCACTCCCGCATACTTGGCAAGCTCTTCCACTATCTCCTGACCGAAACCACGGTACTCTATACCGTCAAACATCCTTCCGAGTACCCTTGCGGTATCGGCTATACTCTCTTTTTTACCTATCTGAGAGCCTGTAGGGTCAAGGTAGGTCACTCCCATACCCAGATCATGCGCCGCCACCTCAAAGGAACAGCGTGTACGGGTACTTGTCTTTTCAAATATAAGGGCAATGTTTTTACCCCTAAAAATATCATGAAGCTCTCCCGCCTTTTTCTTAGCCTTAAGCTCTGCCGCAAGATCCAATAAATACTGTATTTCCTCTGCCGAAAAATCTTTTAATGTCAAAAAATGTCTGTCCTTTAAATTTACGGGCATATTATACCTCCGTTTTCTATCGGGAACCGTCCCCGGTAATTCATTTTAACTAATGCACCCCGCCGTAAAGCGGGGGGTAGTTTTCCACGCAGCACAATACTGCGTTTACAAATATATCATATTTTTCCTTTAAAGTCAATAAAAAGAACAAGCCTGCGCCGTCTGTATAAATTTTCAATGATCGTTTTATCAAAATCGCACAACAAAAAGAGCCACGCTTTCACGCAGCCCTTAATAACGGTTCAATCCTTAAAATTTAAACAGTAAATTATCCTTATCCGTCTCTTCTGCCTGTGGCCTTTCCGGTTGGAAATCCAGGGATGTTTTTCTTTTTAAATACTCCCGTGTGTTTTTGAATGAGGAGTATATAGGGAAACGGTTGGCTATGTTGTAGGATCTTTCGCGGAGGTTTGGTATACTGCTGAGATCTATATGAATTTCTCCTACTTCATCTACCTTGCTTATCCTTGGCAGATCCTCAAAGGTCATATTTTCCACATCCTTTTTGTATGCCTGTAAAAACTCGGAAGTGATCCTTACATTATCCACAGACCTTGTGTTATTTACAAATGTTTGTGAAACGCTTGCCACCATATCTTCATAGCTGTCATCTTTTATGAGAGGGAAAAGTTCTTCCTTTACGCCCTCACATTCAAAGAGTTCTTTCAGTCCCTTTTCCACCTGTGAAGTATAAAGGGGAGAATACTCTCTTGACTCACTGTAGGGTAAAATATAGTTAAAATCTATATCCAGATAAAGAAAATCCCCATATTCGCCGTCACTGTTTTCCACAATGTTTTTTCTTGTTACGGAAAAAAGTTCGTACTTCTTTTTGGTATTGTCTCTACCTTCTCTTGCCAGCTCCGTCACGGCATTTAACGCCTTTCCCGACAGGGTGATACGGCTTCTTCCCGTGTGTATGCCGTAAAGACTGTTGATATCCACTCTTGCGCTTTTCAGCATAGATGCGGGAGGTACAAATTCGTCCACTTTCAAAGGGTCAAAGGCAAGGCCTCCGAATATAAGCATAGCCACTACTATACAAATGATATCTCCCTTAAAATTTTCAAGCATCTTTTTGGCATCGAAGTGGTATATGCTCTCTATAATGCAGGCAGGCACCATAGCTCCCGAGAGTATACCAAAGAGCGTCCAAAATACAGAGCCTACCCCCGAGAATATAAGACCTCCCAGAAGAGATGAAAGTATAACTATAACATACTTTAAAGGCTGTTTTGTTCTCTCGTGAACCACCGCCTTTCCCGTATTTTCGGACTTTCTTTTCTTATAGGCAAAAAGAGCCAATGCAGTAAAAACAACTATTTGAAACAGTGCCACCACTACACCGAAAATATCTATTTTTGCCAAAAGCCCCAGATACCCGAAAAACGATGAAAAGAGTCTTATGCTTATGGGCATGGTATCATTCGCATCTGCCAAAACATAAAAACCTTTATAGGTGGATAAAAATCTTATTTTTATAAGCTCAAATACAGCTATAGCTACAGGCACCATAAAATTTACCACACCGCACATTATAAAGGAAATGATGGCATTTCCCGTAAGTACAGCGGCAAGTACACAGCTGCTGTATACAGCCAAAAAGCCCAAAGTGTTAGCCGAAATACCCATTAAAAAGTATGTTGCGGGCTCTGCGGAGGTAGCCTTTATCACCGCTATAAGAAGGGCGAAGGTAGCAGCCAAATAGTAGGGTATAAGCACTATCAAAGCACCGCTTACATATACCACCAAAAAAAGCTTTTCTCTTTTTATAGGCAGGCTGTGATAAAAATCCGTCTTATTTCTTGAGTGCAAAAAGTGAAAGCCCGTAACAGCCGCCACCACGGCACCAAAACCAAGGTAAAAGGATACCCCGGGATTTAAGTAAAAAAAGTATTTCGTAAGTGCCCAATCTCCTCCGCTTCCGGGAGCCGTAGCCGCAAAAGCCGCAGGCACTATAAATGAAAAGAACTGTATTATTAAAGAAATAGCCACAGCCGACGGCCTGTTTCTGATATTTAACATTAAAAGCTTAAAGAATGATTTTTCCGATGTCATAACCTCTTACCCCCGTTTCGCTTATAAAGATCTCCTCTAATGTCAGTGGTATAAGCTCATAAAATACAGGCTCAAAAGATGCTATCTTTTGCTCTGTTTCTTCTCTGCTGCCTCTTGCGGTAAATGTTATAAGCTTTCCTCTTGTTTCCAAGGTCACCACATCCAAAAGTTCTCTTAATTTTGCCAGATCGAAGCCCTCGGGCAATACACACTGTACCTTGTGCATATTAAGCTTCATATCATCCAGATCTCTTGCAAAGAGTATACCGCCCTTATATAAAAGCCCTACTCTGTCGCATATATCTTCAAGCTCTCTGAGGTTGTGGCTGGCTATAACAGGCACAAGACCTCTTTTTTGCATATCGTTTGCAAAGAGAGACTTTACAGCCTGTCTCATTACGGGATCCAAACCGTCAAAAGTCTCATCACAAAGTATGTATTTTGTATTGGCACAAACACCCAGTATTACAGAGAGCTGTTTTTTCATACCCTTTGAAAAATTGTTTATTTTTCTTATATAGGGCAGCCCGAAGGTATTTATGAGATAGTTGTACCTCTCCTTATCAAAGTTGGGATAAAAGGAGGCTGTATACTTCATAATATCCTTTGGTGTATAGTTTTTGATATAGTACTGGTCATCGGATATATAATATATATTTTCCTTTATGGAAGGATTTTCAAATACATCCTCTCCGTCCACACTGATACTGCCCTTATCCGCCTTAAGTATACCGCAAAGCATACGAAGTAAAGTACTTTTACCCGCACCGTTGGTACCTACAAGACCGAATATGCTCCCCTCTCTGATATCTACACTTACATCGTTTACCGCCACGATATCATCAAAATTTTTAACGGCATTTTTAACTTCGATCACTTTCCTGCGCCTCCCCGTAACTCGAATTTACAAACTCTGTCAGTTCCTCCTTTGGCATATCCGCATTTTTAGCCCTTACAACAAGAGCTCCCAACTGCTTCAACACCTCTTGCCTCTCAAGTTCCCTTGCAACTTTGGCGGAAGAAACAAAATTCCCCCTGCCCACAGCCGAATATATAAGTCCCTTGCTTTCCAGCTCGTTATAAGCTCTTTGCACCGTATTGGGATTTATGGAAAGATTAGAGGCAAGTGCCCTCACCGACGGCAACTGCTCGTCCTCGGCAAGTACGCCCTTCATTATAAGTATGGACAGCTTTTCTTCTATCTGTTCATACAAAGGACGTCTATCCTTGCTGTCAAGAATTATCATAAGCACCCTCCTAACTGTATTAAGTATCTTAGTACATACTAACACAGTTGATACTCTTTGTCAATAACTTTTTTACCTCATAAAACAAGTCCCAAAGTTTCTCACTTCTTTAAAAAAAAACGGGATGAAAATTTTTAAAATCTATGGTATTATAGAATAACAAAATGTGAAAAAACAAAACAGGCTTTTTCACATCCCTCAATAAATATCATCTCTTATTCAAAGTTTCATAAACGGGAGGAATGAGTATGCAAGAGTTATTTACTCGAGAAAAAGGATTGGAAAGAAAGATCCTTATAGTTGATGATGAATATATAGAAAGAGAAATGCTCGCAGCCATGCTAAGTGATCTGTATGATGTTTCCTACAGCGAAAACGGTGAAGATGCGCTTGTATTTATAAAAGAAAACAAGTACACCCTTTCTCTTGTTATACTTGATCTGCACATGCCTAAACTTGACGGGTATTCCCTACTTAAAATAATTCGTTCGGATGCACAACTTAGGCGTATCCCGGTAGTGGTTTTAACATCCGAAAAAGGTTCCGAGGTCGAATGTTTACAGATGGGTGCCGCGGATTTCATAACCAAACCCTATGAAGCTCCCGATATTGTAAGGGCAAGAGTCGGCAGAGCCATAGAATTGGCAGAAGACAGCATTATAATACACGAAACGGAAAGAGACAGCCTGACAAAGCTTTTCAACAAGGAGTTTTTCTTTGAATACGGCAAAAGGCTTGACAGACAAAGGGATAACTCTCCCATGGATGCCGTGGTTGTGGATATAAACCGTTTCAGAATCGTAAATGCCCTCTACGGCAGAAGCTACGGCGATGAGGTGCTTAAAAAAATAGGAAATGCCTTGCATGATTTTGTAAACAATGTGGGTGGCCTTGCCTGTAGGTCGGGAAGTAACAGTTTTGATATATACATACCTCACTATGACGATCTGGAAGAAAAGATAAAAGGCTTTTTTTCCAAGCTCGAACAAAGCACAAAAGAAAACAAAGTGACGGTAAGAGTTGGAATTTGCCTTGATGAGGGACAGCCCTCAGAGATGGTGGAAAAATTTGACCGAGCAAGGCTTGCCTGCCACAAACTTAGCAGCGGCTACACAAATTGCCTGGGATTTTACGATTCGAAGATACAAAATCGCGAGATCTATGAGGAGCGCCTTATAAAAGATATGGATACCGCCATAGAGGAGCATCAATTTAAGGTCTATTTCCAACCCAAGTACAATATTACGGCAGAAGTGCCCCGTCTTACAAGTGCAGAAGCCCTTGTACGCTGGTTTCATCCCGAACTTGGCATGATAAGCCCGGGAGACTTTATAAGTGTATTTGAAAACAACGGACTTATACAAAAACTCGATCGCTTTGTCTGGAGTGAAACAGCAAAACAAATAAAGCAATGGAAACAAAAATACGGCAAAAGCATACCCGTATCCGTAAACGTATCCAGGGTAGATATTTTTGAACCCAAGCTTGAAGAAATACTGCTTGATATAGTTAAGGGCAATTCCCTCTCTACGGGAGAATTGCTTCTTGAAATAACAGAATCGGCATACACCGATGACTCTATGCAAATAGTCGAAAAAGTGTCTTCTCTGCGAAATAAGGGTTTTAAAATAGAAATGGACGATTTCGGATGCGGCTATTCCTCGCTGAATATGCTTACAGCCCTGCCTATAGATGCCCTCAAGCTTGATATGAAGTTTATAAGAAACATAGAAACAAATCCCAAGGACTACAGCCTTGTCTGTATTATGACAGAAATAGCAAAACTTTTGAATGTTCCCGTTATAGCTGAGGGCGTGGAAACAAAAGGACAGGTGGATCTTCTCAAAAAAGCCGGGTGTGATATTATACAAGGTTATTATTTTTCAAAGCCCCTGCCAACGAAAGAATTTGATGCACTTATAGACAAGATAAAATCGGAGGATATTTAAATTGATCACAATTGAGAAGTTAAGAAATTTTGGAGCCGATGTTGACGAGGGTATGATACGATGTATGAATAAAGAGGACTTTTATTTAAAACTCGTTACAAAGGCAAAAGAAAACAATAAAGTAGCCATGCTGGAAGAGCAAATTCAAAATAAGGATCTGAAGGGAGCTTTCGAAACAGCTCACGCTCTTAAGGGAATGTTTGCAAACCTTGCCCTTACGCCACTGGCTGAACCGGTAAGCGAAATCACCGAACTTTTAAGGAAAAGAACAGATACGGATTATACAACACTGCTTAAACAGATCAAAGCTCAATTTGATAAGTTGTGTTCCTTGTAAGGGAGTTAAGAGTATGAGTGTTAAAGGAAGTCACAGGTATCTGCCTGTTGCGGTTATTGGCAGCATTCTGATAGCGACAATTTTAATATTCGGTACTATTTGGACAGGGCACAAAGCCAAACAAGATACCGAAAAAGCTGTACGCTCCGTAAGCCTTCTATATCTTGACGAGCTTACGGGAAGAAGAGAGCAAGTCGTGGCAACAGCTCTGAAGAAAAATATATCCGATCTTAAAACCGCTGTGGGACTGATGGAGGAAGAGGATCTCGACGAACTTTCAAAACTGCAAGCTTATCAGTCGAGAATGAAAAAACTCTATACTTTGGAAAAGTTTGCCTTTGTGGACAATAATGGTCTTATCTATACTTCAACGGGCATACAAGACAATATAGAAGATTACAATATCGATTATAAAAACATAAATAAACCCCAAATATCCATAAAGGACGAAAAGAGCGAAGAAAAAAAAGTCATAATAGCTATTCCCGTAAAAGATATGCTCCCCGGAACAAAAGGTCTTTCGGTTTGTTTTATGGAGATAGCCATGAATAACATGCTTGAAGGAGTATCCCTTAAAGCCAACAACAACACCACATTTTGCAATATATACACAAAAGACGGCGTTGCTCTTACAAATATGGTCCTGGGAGGTCTTGCAAGTGAAGATAATCTCCTCTCGGCATTGGAAAAAGCCGAATTTGAAAATAACGACACCTGCGAGAAAGTGAAAAAAGACTTTGCCGAGGGTACGGGAGGAACGGTATCCTTCACATACACAGGTATAAGAGAGACCCTTGCCTACACAAATATTGCGGGTACCGATTGGATGCTGACATATCTTATAAGAGAAACGGTCATAAGTTCACAGATCGGAGGGGTTTCAAAAGGTATCATAACAAGAAGTTTGGTACAAACGGTATTTACCGTTGCCATACTTTTAATAATGTTTTTTATAATATACAAACAGAACAAACAGGCTATAGCCCTTGCCATAGAAAAAGAAACCTCGGAAACCGAAAACAGGATCAAAAGAGAGGAACTTGAGGGCAGGCTCGAGCTTCAAGAACGTCTGCTTGAACAGGAAAAACTGCGTACTCGTCAAGATTTTATGATAAGTGCCTTAGCATCGGACTACCGTAGCGTTTACTATGCACAGCTTGACAGCGATGAATGTATTTGCTACCGTTCCAGCGTAGAAAAAGACCGGGGGCCTCAGGTAGGCGACAAATTTTCTTTCAGGGAAAGCTTTGGTCGTTATGCTGCAGAAAGGGTGGCAGAGCCCTACAGAGAAGAGTTTTTACACTTCATAGAACCCGAAAACATAAGAAAAGGTCTTGAAAACGAACAAGTCATAACATATCGCTATCTCATAAGAGAAGACGAGAGAGAAAGCTATGAAATGCTTCGTATTGCCGGTGTTGCCGAGGAATCGGGTTCGGAGGAGAGCGGAATACATACCGTCAGCGTAGGTTTTACGGATATAGATACTCAAATGCGGGAACAAATGGCACAAAGTCAAGTACTAAGCGATGCCTTGACTACAGCCGAGCAAGCAAGCAAAGCTAAAACCGCCTTTCTTTCAAGCATGAGTCACGAAATAAGGACCCCCATAAATGCTATAATAGGTCTTGACAACATAGCCCTGCATGATGAAACCATATCTCCCAAAACAAGAGAATTTTTCGAGAAGATCGGCACCTCCGCCACCCATCTTCTCGAAATTATAAACGACATACTGGATATGTCGAAAATAGAGTCCGGGAAAATGGTCCTCAAAAACGAGGAGTTTTCCTTCTCAAAGCTTTTGGAGCAAATAAACACCATATTTTCCGGACAATGCTCCGATAAGGGTCTAAAATACAACTGCGGAATAAAAGGACAGGTGGAAGAGTACTACATAGGAGATGCCACCAAGTTAAAACAAATACTTATAAATATACTGGGAAATGCCGTAAAATTCACTCCCGAAGGCGGAAATGTAGACCTACAGATAGAGACTGTGGCAAATTTTGAAAAAAACAGCACTCTGCGCTTCAGTGTAAGTGATACGGGTATAGGCATGAGTAGCGACTATTTGCCACATATTTTTGACTCCTTCAGCCAAGAGGACTCATCTGCTACAAACAAATACGGCAGTTCCGGTTTAGGTCTTGCCATAACAAAAAATATTGTTGAAATGATGAACGGAAATATCGATGTTAAGAGTGAAAAAGGAAAAGGTACCGTGTTTACTTTTACTTTGACTTTAACTCTCTCCGAGCATACATCAACTAATGAAGAGTTTGAAATAGACCCGAAAAAAATGGAAGTTCTCGTTATAGATGATGATGCCGTTGCTTGCGAACACGCAAAGCTCGTTCTCGAAAATGCGGGTATATCCTGTGAAACGGCAATATCGGGACAAGATGCCATAGAAATGGTAAAGGAACGCGATAAGCGAAAAAAGCCTTATCAACTCATACTTGTAGATTTAAAAATGCCGGGTATGGACGGTATAGAAACTACAAAGAGGATACGAGCCATAGTCGGAGCAAAATCCGCCATTATAATAATAACCGCCTACAGATGGGAAGATGTTCTTGACGAGGCAGAAAAAGCAGGAGTAGATAGTTTTATAGCAAAGCCGCTCTTTGCCAATACGGTTTTGGAAGAATTTACAAGTGCCCTAAAAAGAAGGGAGCAGGTAAGTGAAAAAAAGACACTTGATCTTGCGGGTAAACGCATACTTCTTGCCGAGGATATTTCGATAAATGCCGAAATAATGACAACGATGCTTACAATGAATGATATAAGGGTGGAATGTGCGGAAAACGGTAAACAAGCGGTCGATATGTTTTCTTCCTCGGAAGAAGGATACTACAGTGCAATACTTATGGATATACGCATGCCGGAAATGGACGGTCTTGAAGCCACAAAACTTATACGAAAACTAAACAGAGCCGATGCGGAAAAAGTGCCCATAATCGCCCTTACGGCAAATGCCTTTGACGAGGATATCAAAAGGAGCTTACAATCGGGCATGAACGCTCACTTAAGTAAACCCATAGATGAAAAGGCTCTTTTTGAAACTTTGTATGCTCTTATAGTATAAAACATTTCCTCTACTATATTTTCCAAATATAAAGGGGTGTGAAATATCACACCCCAATAAAAATAAGATTTTTGTCTGTAAAAAGCCAAACTGCAAATTTAAGGGTACCTCTAAAAAGTGCTATTGAAGTAAAATTGAGATAGCTTGTTCGAGGACTATGAAATGGCTCGAAGCCAATGTAGAGCATTGGTGAGAGACATTGACGACTAACCTTTGCAAGATAGCCAATTTTACGATTTATG
>JAFSVK010000153.1 GCA_017444985.1 Bacillota bacterium | reverse complement strand
GAAAATCGTCTTCTTGTGATGCAATTTTTTCTTGAAATTATAATTCTTATTCTACCTCATCATTTTTTTGATAATAATTGATTATAAAAATGTAGCTAAAGGATTTCTTTATTTCCTTAACTTAATGACATTGGGTGCCCTATAGTTTCAATAAATATTATAGTTAGATTATATGCTATTTTACAAATTAAAGCAAGAATTTTTTAATATTTGTTTATGATCTTAAGAATAATACGAATGAAGGCTGTAAAAAACATATTTGCGTTTTTACAGCCTTTTTTATCAATCTTTATCCAACAAATCGAGGAAGAATTTCTTGTAATCTTTTCTTTTATCTTTTGTAAATGATATAGCGGTCCTTGGATGTTGATTTAAGCTGCCCGTAAGGAGATATTGTATATCATAGCCCCAAACATCACCGTTTTCGATAAGAGAAAGTATATATTTCTCGATAAAATCCAAGGTGGGAAGAACGTTATATTTAGGATTTTTAAGAAATCTGAGAAGAAGTTCCATACAGCAGTTGCCCGCACCTCTGCCCATACCGTAAATTGAAGCATCCAACATACTTACACCTATTCTTAAGGCTTCTATAGTGTTGGCAAAGGCAAGCTGCATATTGTTGTGGGCGTGTATACCTACGGTTTTTGAGGTGGCATCTGCCATTTCAATATACTTTTCGGCAATACCTCGTATTTGCTCGGGAACCAAGGCACCGTAGCTATCTACAACATATATCATATCAACGGAGCTTCTTGAGATAACATCAAGAGCATCGTCTATATCACTTTCTTTGGCATTTGAAATAGCCATAATGTTTATGGACGTTTCATAGCCCTTTGCCTTACAGTATTCTGCCATTTCAACAGCTGCAGGTATGGTATTTAAGTAAGTGGCTACTCTTATAATATCTATGGCACTGTCAGCCTTATCTATTATATCTTTTTTGTAATCGGTTCTGCCAACATCAGCCATTACGGCTATTTTCATACCCGTATCATTATCACCGACTATTTTTCTTATATCATCCTCTTTACAGAATTTCCATTTGCCGTATTCATCTTCATTAAATAGCTCTGTAGAGGCTTTGTAACCAAACTCCATATAATCTACACCTGCTTTGATGTTGGATTCATACAGAGCTTTTATAAACTCATCGGAGAAGCGGAAATCATTTACGAGTCCCCCATCTCTTATAGTTACATCCACTACCTTAACATCGGGTCTGAAAGAGACCAAATTACCTTTTTGTTTCATATTGCCTCCTTATATTATAGATGGGCGTTCCCCATAAAATTGATAATAATCTGTTTTAACATTTCCGTTAAACAGTTTTCTTTTTTTGTCCGCCTTTTGTCCGTATAGCTTTTCAAAGCCTTCATAGGATGTTATAAAGTATGCCGACCATGTTTTATTGTTTCTGAAAATTTTACCCAAATCGCGGTATAATCTTTCAACATCATCTACATTTCCCATTCTTTCCGCATAGGGAGGATTTGAAATGCACACTCCGTAAATCCCCGGGAGTTTCAATTTGTTTACGGGAATTTGTTCAAATTTTATACAATCATCTACTCCCGCATTTTCCGCATTTCTTTTTGAAATTTCTATAGCTCTTTCGTTTATATCGGAGCCGTATATCATAGGATCGCAATGAACATCTATTTCAGCTCTTGCCGTGCTTCTCTGTTGCTTCCAGGTGTTTTTATCAATAAACTTCCACTCTTCCGCAGCAAATTTTCTGAAAAGCCCCGGGGCTATATTTCTTGCGATAAGTGCAGCTTCTATACATATTGTTCCCGAGCCGCAACAAGGGTCAAGAAATACTCTGTTCTTTTTCCAAAAGCTAAGCTCAATAAGTGCCGCAGCCATAGTTTCTTTTATGGGAGCTAAAACCTGTGCCACTCTGTAGCCTCTTTTATGCAAAGAAGGTCCGGATGTATTCAAAGTAATCGTGACCGTATCTTTTAAAAGGGCTACCTGTATGGTGTACTCTGCTCCGCTTTTGGGAAAATGTTCTATATCGTACACCGTTTGTAATTTTTTGATTACAGCTTTTTCAGCTACAGACTGACAGGCGGGAACTGAAGATAACACAGATTTTATAGACTTACCCGTAATTATAAAGTTGGCATCTTTATCTAAAAGTTCTTGCCAGTTTATACTGTATACGCCGTCAAAAAGTTGCTCAAAGGTCTTTGCCTGAAACTTGTTTAATACTATCAAAACCTTGTCTGCAGCCCTCAGCCATAAATTGGATCTTGCTATATCCTCCTCGTTTCCGTCATATTCCACATACCCATCCGAAACCGAAATATTTTCATATCCCAAATCTATAATTTCTCTTTTAACAACAGCCTCAAGCCCAAAGGTGGTTGTTGCCATAAGTCTGTATTTTTTATCCATAGTATTTAATTTTCTTCATCTTTCAAACAGATATTTTCTATAATTTCCCAAAGTTCATCTCTACCGTCTTTTGATTGACTTGAAAAAGGCAGTAAAATGTCCTCTTTTTCCAATTTAAAACACTTTTTAAGTACGGAAATATGTTTTTGCAACTGACTTCTTTTTAATTTGTCAGACTTTGTTGCAACTATTATGATCCTGTGGCCGTAGTGTTTAAGCCAATCATACATCATAAGATCATTGCTTCCGGGCTCGTGTCTTATATCCACTAAAAGCAATATCGCCTTAAGGGATTTTCTGTTTAAGAGATAGTTTTCTATCATCTTACCCCATTTTGCAACTTCTGTTTTAGAGGCCCTGGCATAACCGTAGCCCGGAAGGTCTACAAAATAAAGCAAATTTTCAACATCGTAAAAATTTATAGTTCTTGTTTTTCCGGGGGATTGGCTTGTTCTTGCCAAGGCTTTGCGATATATCATGGAGTTGATGAGGGAACTTTTCCCTACATTCGATTTACCTGCAAATGCTATTTCGGGCTTATTGTCCTGTGGATACTGTGACATTTTTACACCCACAGCCGCCAATGATACATTATTTACTCTCATATTACTATTCCCTATATTATTTTTAGAGGTTCCCTTACAATGTCATTAAGTTAAGAATTTAAGTTTTAGATTCCAAAAGGGTCTAAAACTTTTTTTATGTAAAAAATATTAAAATTTCAAAAAAGCACTTGACAAAAGTGCCAAAGTGTGCGGCGGCTCTCTCATTATTCCT
>JAFSVK010000152.1 GCA_017444985.1 Bacillota bacterium | reverse complement strand
ATTGAAGTAAAATTGAGATAGCTTGTTCGAGGACTAGGAAATGGCTCGAAGCCAATGTAGAGCATTGGTAAGAGACATTGACGACGTACTCGGGCAAGATAGCCAATTTTACGATTTATGACTTTTTAGAGGTTCCCTAAATAGCATTATAACACATTCCGTCGGTAAAAGCAAAATAAATATGATTTTGTTAAATCTTAAGTTTTAGACGATAGTTCGGAATTTGGTGACTTGAATTTGTTGCCCCAAATCAATTTTTAGCTAAAGCGAAAAATTGATTTTTCCGGCTTTGGTTTTGGTAAATACTAATTTATCTTTGCGGCGGAACCTCTCCGTCAGCCTAAAGGCTGCCACCTCCCCTTTCAGGGGAGGCTTTTGCGCAGTTGTGGTTTTTGCAAGGGGATTTACTATTCATACATTATCGGAAACTGCAATTTATGTTACCGTATGGATGCGGTGTGTAATTCGAAGAAAGAAAACCCACACACGGTAGGCTCCCCTGAAAGGGGAGCTGTCGGCATTAGCCGACTGAGAGGTTCCTTTTCCAAAGCCCTAAAGGTAGTGTACAACCATAAAAACAATTTGTCAAAAAAGCCTGTGAAAATGCGTGTACATTTCCACAGGCTTTTTTATTCACCTAAAAAATATGCCCAATATTCACTTGCTATAATGTCTTTCATCTCCTTTTTGTACTTTTCGTCGTAGGGTACAAAAAGGTAGGCTTCATCGGCAAATTCCTTGCTGTAGTACTTTTCCTTTCCGAAGTAGGAAAGAGCATAGTCGTCTACATCCTTGGGGTAAAAAGGATTGGAGTTGTCTTCTTCAAATCTGTCGTAGTTATAGTAGTAGGAGGCAAAGGAATCACCTTTAAGACTTAAAAATTCTCTTATTATAACTCCGTTAAGACAATCCCTTATAAAATATCTAAGGTCTGTCTTTCCTTCCGAAAACATTTTCAGTTGCAAGGCATAGTCCTTTTTAAAGCTTTCGCTAAGTAAGTTTTTCTCTATGCACCATTCCATAAATATAGCCATGTGGTTATATTTACATATAGGGTCTAAGGGCAGATCGTTTGTTTCTATACCTTGGTGGTAGTCTGCACGATCCATAACATTATACTCTCTGTACTTTATATAAGAGTCTCTTTTAAGGTCTATTACGGGAGATATTATATTTCCTATGTTAAATTCCAAAGCCTCCGCACCGAATTTCACCTTGTACTCAAGCTCCGCTTCCATAAGTACGTCAAGCTGATAGAAGTTTACACCGTAGCTTTCGTTAAAGGCACAGTAGGCTGCCTCTTTACCGAAGGGCACCTTATACACCATGACCGCACTGAACTTGGGATCGGGGAAAAGTCCCGCAGGGAACTGCAGTGTATGTCCGTCTGCAAAGTAAGTTTGCTCATCTATGGCAAATCTTGTTAACAACTTCATAAGAGCTATGGGCCAAAGAGAGTTTTTTATGTTCATATCGGGCTTCCAATCGGGAGGAAGAGATAATACAAACTCCGCTCTTTCCAAGAAATTGCCCTTCATATCCTCGGGCACATCCATAACATGAGCTCCGAAGCCCAAAGTCACAAGAGAATAGAAATTATTCTCCTCATTTGGGGGTATAAGTAAAATATCCACATTCACATTATCGGGGGCGATCTCCTTCATTACCGCCGCATAATGCCCAAAGTGCCTTTCAATATGTTCTTCTATAATAGCCTGTTCTTGCTCGGTATAATTTTCAATATCCGTAATATTTGCTATTGCCATGTTCTTCCTCGATGATATTACATATCTTTCAGTTTGCCGTGTTTCTCGTAGGAGGTTATCCTTGATATCTTGTTTTCCTCATCCACAAATACCACTTGGGGAGAATAGCTTTTTCTTTCTTCTTCCGATAAAAGGGCATAGGACATTATAATGACCTTATCTCCCACGCTAACACACCTTGCCGCCGCACCGTTAAGGCATATAACTCCCGAGCCTTCTTCCCCGCAGATGGCATAGGTAACAAGTCTGTTGCCGTTATCCACATCCACCACCTGCACCTGCTCGTATTCACAGATACCCGCCTTTTTCATAAGAAGCTCATCTATTGTTATGGAGCCTACATAGTCAAGCTCTGCCTGAGTGACGGTAGCACGGTGTATCTTGCTTTTTAACATATTCAATAACATTTTATTCCCCTTCTTTATACAGGAAGTTGTCTATAAGCCTTGTTTTTCCAATATATACAGCCATAGCAAAAAGAGTACCCTCTTCCACACTTTGGCTTTGTTTTAAAGTATTAAAGTCTACGGCGGAAACATAGTCTATTTTTGCAAGAGGCTCTTTTTCAATAAGCTGTACTTGAGCCTTTAATATATTCTCGCAACTCTTTTCTCCGTTTCTTGCCATTCCCTCTCCCAGCTTTACAGCCTTTGAAAGCACAAGTGCCGCCTTTCTCTCCTCCGGAGAAAGATAGGTATTTCTTGAGGACTTTGCAAGACCGTCATCTTCTCTTATTATAGGACAACCCACTATCTCTATGCCGTAGGACATATCCCTTACCATTTTACATATTATAGAGAGTTGTTGAGCATCCTTCATGCCGAAAAATGCTTTATCGGGGGTTACGATATTAAAAAGCTTCGAAACCACCGTGCAAACTCCTCTGAAATGTATGGGTCTTGTTTTTCCGCAAAGTTGTTTGGGCATATCGTTTAATATTTCCACGTATGTGGCTGCATCTTCAAGATACATTTCATCCACCTCGGGGTGGAAAACAAGGTCTGCTCCGTGTTCTTCCAAAAGCTTGCAGTCCATTTCAAAGTCTCTGGGATAGGTCTCAAGATCCTCTCCGGGACCAAACTGTGTGGGGTTTACAAAATCGGAGACCACCACCTTGTCACACATCTCTACAGCCTTATCCACAAGGGAGGCGTGTCCCTCATGAAGGTAACCCATAGTAGGTACAAGACCTATGGTATATCCTTGTTTTTTCCAACTTGCTACATATTGTCTTACTTCTTCTATAGTTGTAACCGCTATCATTTTTTCTCCTTAGCTGTGTGTTTTAATAAATTCATCACTGCAATCGCCGTCGGTATAGGTGTGCTTTTCTTCGGGGAATGTCCCCTCGGATACCGCCTTTTTATACTCCGAAAAAGCGTTTTCCATATCTTGACCTATATTAGCAAACCTCTTTACAAACTTAGGGCAAAAGTCTCCGCCCATAGCCAACATATCCTGATATACCAATACCTGTCCGTCACACTTTGAACCTGCGCCTATACCTATTGTTATAATGTGAAGCTTTTTGGTTATAAGCTCTGCAAGTCTCGGGGGTATGCACTCAAGTGTTACCGCAAAGGCTCCCGCTTCCTGTACCGCAAGGGCATCTTTCAATACTCTTTCGGCATTGGCATCTCCCTTGCCCTGTACTTTAAAGCCTCCGAAGGCATTTACGGATTGAGGTGTCATACCTATGTGTGCCACAACGGGTATACCCGCATCCGTAATAGCCTTTATTTGAGGTGCTATGTTAACACCTCCCTCTATTTTAACTGCATTTACGCCCGTGGCTTCTTTCATTATCCTGCCTGCCGACTCAAGAGCCTGTTCCTTTGATATTTGGTAGCTCATAAAAGGAAGGTCCACAACAACAAAGGCATTTTTGCATGCTCTTGCCACACTTCTGCCGTATATTATCATCTCATCCAAGGTTATGGGCAAAGTGTCATTATAGCCCTGCATAGTCATTGCCAGGCTGTCGCCTACAAGTATCATATCCACTCCCGCCCTGTCCATTATAGAGGCAGTCGTGTAGTCGTAGCAGGTAAGCTGGGATATTTTCCTACCCTCAGCCTTCATTTTTTCAAGTGTTTTTACAGTCTGTTTCATTGCAGTACCTCCTTTTCAAGAAAGTCTTTTATATCTTGGATATTTCCGTTATCGCCTTGCTTTTGTTTTGCAAGCTCCGTAGCCGTAATGGAAAGCAGGGCATATACATCCTTTTCTCTTCCCGAAAGAAGAGATAGATGCTTTTTCACAGTTTCTTTATCTCCTCTTTCCACAGGCCCCGAAAGAGCCTTATGGGGTCCCACAGAGAGTATATTTTCCAAATTGCTTTTTGCCAAAGGCGTAAGGGCCTTAAATATCTCTTCATGGGAAAAACCGCAATTTTCAAGATGCCTTCTGCTAAGTTCAAAAAGAGAGCAGACCAAATTGCTGGCATATACACAGGCAAGGTGATATTCAGCCTTGTTCTTGCCCCATATATTCTTTGTTTTTAAGCCCAACAGACCAAGTTCTTTTTCCCAAAGAGTCGCCGCATCTTTTTCTCTTGCCTCAATGCAAAAAAAAGCATCCTTCAGTCCCCTGTAAGCGGTATATTTGTCGTTAAAGGGAAACAACGGATGTATCGAAAGTCCAAAAGCGCCGTATTTGTCAATATCTCCGAAAACATCTGTCGAAGATACGGCACCACTGCAATGCAGTAAATACTTACCAACAATGTTATATGCTTTGATATCCTCATATACAGAGTTTATCTCACTATCGGGAACGGTCAAAAAAAGTGCATCGCTGTCGCTTATAATATCTTTCAATTCGTAATAGGCTTCGCTGTTTGTAAAGGAAGCCGCCTCTTCGGTTGAGCCTTGATTCCTGCTGTAGTAGCCGGTAACCCTAACATTGTTCTCCGAAAAAAACTTTCCCAGAGAAAAACCTACTTTTCCTGCACCTATAAACCCTATTTTCATGGCATTCTCCTTTCGGAGCGATGCGAACCGTTCTTTTCTTGTCGGTACGGTTTCCTTTCGGAATACCATCCGTAAGGGAGTTTTTCCCATCTCAAAGGGGATTATAACACATAAAGCTTTTTCTGTAAAGAAAAAAAAATATGACAAGATCATATTTCTATGGTATGATTACAAAAATAAGGGTACCTCTAAAAAGTGCTATTGAAGTAAAATTGAGATAGCTTGTTCGAGGACTAGGAAATGGCTCGAAGCCAATGTAGAGCATTGGTGAGAGACATTGACGACGTACTCGGGCAAGATAGCCAATTTTACGATTT
>JAFSVK010000151.1 GCA_017444985.1 Bacillota bacterium | reverse complement strand
TTGAAGTAAAATTGAGATAGCTTGTTCGAGGACTAGGAAATGGCTCGAAGCCAATGTAGAGCATTGGTGAGAGACATTGACGACGTACTCGGGCAAGATAGCCAATTTTACGATTTATGAGTTTTTAGAGGTGCCCTAAAGTATAAGTATTATCGTTTCTTTTTTCTACACTTTTTCACAATTATCACTATACCACAAATTTATGAATATTACAAGTTTTTTACAAAAATTCCCTTGCTTTGAGATAAAAAAAACAGTGTCGCGATTTCTCACGACACTGTTTTTTGTTAGCCTTGCGCTCTTTCCAAAGCTTTTTCGAGTATAGCCATAGCTTTATCTATATCTTCCTTCGTTGCTATAAGTGAGGGCACAAATCTTATTACATTTTTACCCGCTCCCACAAGAAGAAGGCCGTTTTCTATAGTATCGGCTATAATAGCGGCTACGGGTACGGAGCATTCTATACCCTGCATAAAACCGATGCCTCTTACGTCCGTTACTATATCAAAGCTTGATTTTATTTTTTCCAGAGATGCGGTCAAATATTTTCCCATTTCCTTTACATTATCCAAAAGACCGCCCAAAAGTTCATCTACCACCACATTTGCGGCAGCTGTTGCCAAGGGGTTTCCTCCGAAGGTGGAGGCATGGTCTCCGGGTTTAAAGCAAGAGGATACCTTTTTACCTGCCAGCATAACACCACAGGGGATACCGCCTGCTATGCCCTTTGCTGTAGATACGGTATCGGGTACCACACCAAAGCTTTGATATGCAAAAAGTGTACCAAGTCTTCCCACACCGCACTGTACTTCATCAAAAAGAAGGAGCATATCATTTTCGTCACAAAGACTTCTGAGCCCCTGTAAAAATTCCTTTGTAGCAGGGTGTATACCACCCTCCCCCTGTACAGGCTCTACAAGTATGGCAACGGTATTTTTGTTTACAAGTTTTTTAACGCTTTCAATATCGTTAAAGTCCGCATATTTTATATTCGGGAAAAGATCCCCCAAGCCTTCCTGATAGTGAGGCTGACCCGTAGCTGTTACAGCCGCAAAAGTCCTGCCGTGGAAGGAGTGGTTCATGGTGATTATCTCCTGTCTGCCACCTGTGGCACTTCCGTACTTTCTTGCAAGCTTTAATGCCGCTTCTATGGACTCTGCACCCGAGTTGCAGTAGAAACACTTGTCAAAATCACTGTTTTCCACTAATTTTTTCGAAAGTTCACACTGAGGTCTTGTCCAATATAAATTTGAAACGTGTATAAGTTTTTTTGCCTGTTCTGCTATGGTGTCGGTAAGTTTTTTATGAGCGTGTCCGAGAGAGTTTACGGCTATACCCGATACAAAATCAAGATATTCTTTGCCGTTTTCATCGTACACATACATACCCTTTCCTTCCGTAAGCGTTATGGGAAAACGGCTGTATGTATTCATAACATACTTTTCGCCAAGTTCAAATGTATTCATTATATTGCCTCCCTGTTCTTTATAAGCGTACCTATACCTTTGTTGGTAAATATTTCAAGCAACAGACAGTGTGCTATTCTTCCGTCAAGGATATGCACATTGTTTACCCCTGCCTCTACACCTGCCACACAGCATTGTACCTTAGGTATCATACCACCGTTTACCGTGCCGTCATCTATAAGATGTTGTACATTGTCCACATCTATTTCGGATATAACGCTGTCGGGGTCTTTCACATCCGTAAGTATTCCGGGCACATCCGTTATAAATACCAACTTGTGTGCCTTAAGGGCACCCGCTACCGCAACAGCGGCATAGTCCGCATTAACATTGTAGCTTTGTCCCAACTCATCCACACCAATGGAGGATATAACAGGCACAAAGTCGTTATTTACAAGGGTCTCTATAAGGGAAGTATCAACATTTGTGACCTCTCCAACAAGGCCTATATCGTTACCGTTTGGCATGGTCTTTTTCACCTGCATAAAGGAAGCATCTTTTCCGCAAAGCCCTACTGCCTTTACACCTTGAAGACAAAGCTCGGATACTATATTTTTATTTATCTTTCCCGCCAAAACTTGCTGTACTATTTCCATAGTAGGCTCGTCTGTAACTCTCAGACCGTCTTTAAACTTAGGTTCTATGCCCACAGCCTCAAGAGCCTTGTTTATATCCTTGCCTCCGCCGTGTATTATTACAGGCTTAAAGCCTACAAACTTCATAAGGGCAATATCCTTTATGACCGTTTCTTTTATCTCCTCGTTTACAAGTGCGGCACCGCCGTATTTTATAACTACGGTAATACCCGAAAACTTTTTAATATAGGGGAGAGCCTCTGTAAGGATCGCCGCCTTGCTTATCTCTGTTCTCATTTTTACTCCTTATGACCTGTAATCTCCGTTTATTTTCACATACTCGTATGTCAGATCGCAACCCCAGGCTGTAGCCTCGCTCTCTCCCTGATTTAAGTACATATCTATATTTATTTTATCCGCAGAAAGTATGGTAGCTGCCTTATCCTCATCAAAAACAATGGGCACACCCTCATCCATAAGGGTGATCTCACCCTTTTCGCTCTTAAAAACTATGGTTACCTTCATAGGGTCGAAATCCGCACCGCTATATCCCATAGCACACAGCGCCCTGCCCCAGTTGGCATCCTCACCGAATATTGCGGCTTTCAAAAGGTTGGATGATACTACGCTTAAGGCGATCTTCCTTGCCTCTTCCTTATTTTTAACACCTAGGGCTTTTGCTTCTATAAGCTTTGTGGCACCTTCGCCGTCTTTTGCACACTTTACGGCAAGGTCTTTCATTACGGCAAAAAGTGTGGCTTTAAATGCTTCGTAGTCTGCATCTTCTTCTGTTATTTCCTTGTTTTCCGCGCAACCGTTTGCAAGTACCAAAACAGTATCGTTTGTAGACATATCTCCGTCTACGCATATCATGTTAAAGGTATCAAGTACAGCTTCTTTTAAAGCCCTATCCAGCAGCTTACGAGATATAGCCGCATCCGTTGTTATAAAACAAAGCATGGTAGCCATATTGGGATTTATCATACCCGAACCCTTTGCCATACCCGCAAGTGTTATTTCCTTACCGCCTATATTTTCCTTAATACAAACAGTCTTTTTAACGGTGTCTGTAGTCATTATGGCTTTGGCTGCATTCTCGCCCTTTTCAAAGCTATCGCCTACCAAGGCATATACTTTATCAACTCCCGATAGCACCGCATCCATAGGCAGATTTACACCTATAACGCCTGTGGAACAAACAAGTATGTTTTCTTTGTTTACACCTATGTTTTTTGCCAGCTTTTCCGCAGTATCCTCGGCATCTTTTAAGCCCTTTTCTCCCGTACAGGCATTGGCATTTCCGCTGTTTGCCACGATACCGCTTATTTTATTTTCTATATTTTTAATATCCCAAAGCACGGGGGCGGCTTTTACGACATTTGTGGTAAAAACACCTGCGGCATTGGCGGGGACCTTACTTATAATAAGAGCCATATCCTCTTTGCCCTTTTTTATCCCTACCTGTGCGCCTCCCGCCAAAAAACCTTTGGGAGAAACCGTATTACCCTTTACAAATTCCATATTTATCCTCCTTTACGCAGGGAATACAGGCACATGATCTATACCTGTTTTTTCATCAAGACCGAATAATATATTCATATTCTGTACAGCCTGTCCCGCAGCTCCCTTAAAGAGATTATCTATAGCACCTATGACTATAACTCTTTTTGTTCTCTCGTCTACGGTAAAGCCTATATCCACAAAGTTAGATGCCTTTACCCACTTTGTTTCGGGGAAAGTACCCTTTTTGCAAAGTCTTATGAAATATTCATTCTCATAGTACTTTTTGTATACCTTTTCTATATCCTCATAGCTGTAGTTTCCTTTAAGGTTTGCGTAGCAGGTCGCAAGTATACCTCTGTCCATAGGCATAAGATGAGGTGTAAAATTAAGTACTACCTCTTCTCCCGCCGCAAGGGAAAGTTGTTCTTCTATTTCTGGAGTATGTCTGTGGTTTGCTATTTTATAAGCCTTTACACTCTCGTTAAGTTCACAGTAGTGGTTTGGAAGGGAGAGACCTCTTCCCGCTCCCGTAGCTCCCGACTTGGCATCTATTATAATAGAGTTTACATCTATCATTTTCTCTTTTACAAGGGGGTAAAGAGAAAGTATGGAACAGGTGGTATAGCACCCGGGGTTTCCTACTATTCTTTTTCCCTTTATTTCATCTCTGTGTATTTCACAAAGTCCGTATACAGCCTCTTTTAAAATATCCTTTGAATAATGGGTAGTATACCATTTTTCGTAAGTTTCCACGTCGGAAAGTCTGAAATCCGCACCTAAGTCTATTATTTTGCACTTTGAAAGTATATTTTCATTTACCGCCTTACTTGTTACACCATGAGGGAGGGCAAGGAAGATCACATCGCAATTTTCAGCAAGTTCTTCTATATTTTCCTCTTCACAGGAATAATCAAGGTGTGAATAATTTGAGTAGACCTCTTCGTACTTTTTTCCCGCATAGCTTCTGCTGGTAAGGGCCTGTATACTCACCTGAGGATGAGAAGAAAGTATTCTCACAAGCTCCTGTCCCGCATAACCCGTAGCACCTATTACCGCCGCTTTTATCATATATATTACCTCCCAACAAGCATATAAAACCTAAAAATTTGAATAACATTATACACCTGTAATGAATAATATGCAAGAATAAAATAAAAATATGCACAAATTAATATTTTTTATACATCGATTTTACTTGCATATTTCTTTTTAATATATTATAATCATCTTTAGTTTTAAAATTTTAGTGTGGTTTGACCACAACGAAACGGAGGATATTAAAATGAAAATAGTACTTGCTTATTCGGGCGGACTCGATACCTCGGTTATAATACCTTGGCTTAAGGAAAATTACGGCAACCCCGAAATTATAGCAGCCTGCATAAATGTAGGACTTACACCTCAGGAAACAGAGGGTATAGAAGAGAAAGCGCTTAAGCAGGGTGCATCTAAGGTATACTGCCTTGATGTTTGCGAAGAGCTTATAACAGATTACATCTTCCCCATGGTAAAGGCAGATGCGGTATACGAAGATAAGTATCTTTTAGGTACATCTATCGCTCGTCCCCTTATAGCTAAAAAACTTGTGGAGATATCCAAAAAAGAGGGTGCCGATGCTATATGCCACGGTGCTACCGGAAAGGGTAACGACCAGATAAGATTTGAGCTTACAATAAAGGCTCTTGCTCCCGAGCTTAAAATAATAGCTGCTTGGAGAGATGACAAGTGGACACTTTCCTCAAGAGAGGATGAGATAGCTTACCTTCAGGAGAGAGGTATAGAGGTCCCCATGAAGAAGGAAGACTCCTATTCAAGAGACTCCAACCTCTGGCACATAAGCCATGAAGGTCTTGACCTTGAAGACCCTGCAAACGAGCCTAAGTTCAACGAACTTTTAAAGCTTGGTGTATCTCCCGAACAGGCTCCCGATACTCCCACCTATGTAACAATAGGCTTTGAAAAAGGTATACCCACATCTATAGACGGCAAAAAGGTAGGTCCCGTAGAACTTATGGAATACCTTAACAAAATAGGCGGAGAAAACGGTGTAGGTATAACAGACCTTGTGGAAAACAGAGTTGTAGGTATGAAATCAAGAGGCGTATATGAGACTCCCGGAGGTTCCATACTCTACAGAGCCCACAGAGATCTTGAGTACCTTTGCCTTGACAGACAGACCACAGCTTTCAGCGAGGTAGTTCGTTCAAAGTACACCGACCTTATCTACAGAGGTGAGTGGTTCACCCCCTTAAGAGAGGCAATAAGTGCATTCTACGATGTTACACAGCAGTATGTAACAGGTAGCGCAAAGCTTAAACTCTACAAGGGTAATATTATAAGTGCGGGTGTTGAAAGTGAGTACTCACTTTACAATGCCGAGATAGCTTCCTTCACCACGGGCGAGCTTTACAGCCACAAGGATGCGGAAGGCTTTATAAACCTTATGGGTCTTCCTTTAAAAGTCAGAGCTATGATGCTCAAGGATAAGAATAAGAAATAATAATTCTGTTTCAGAGCCTGCTTTTCGGCAGGCTCAATGTGTAGGAGGTATATTTATGGACAATAGGCCCGTAAGTAGAAAAAGAAACGAAACGGGAGCGGGAAGCGGACTCTACAGAAGAGGCTCGGGCCTCGGTGGCGGTAGAGTCGGAAGCGGCGGAAGACCAAGCGGAGGCAGTGGTCCCGTAAGAGGCGGAAACGGCGGAAGTATCATAGGTATCATAATAGGTCTTATTATTGTGGTCTTGGGCGGAGGCGGTGGCTTAAGTGCCCTGACAGGCTCGGGCGGAAGTTCGGACCTTCTCTCCTCCGGACTTTCCTCCTTTTCAAACACCTCCACAGGGTCTTGGAAGGAAAATCTATCCAACCTGAGAACATTGAACGAGAGCGTAGCCGAGGGTTCAAGAGCAAAGTATACCACCATAAAGGGAAACAACACCGACAAAGTCACCGTAATGCTTTATATGTGCGGTACCGACCTGGAATCCAAACATGGTATGGCATCTAACGATCTGAGGGAGATCGCCAATGCCGACATTTCCGATAATATGAACTTTATAGTTTATACGGGAGGTTGTTCGGGTTGGAAAACAAGCGGTATAAGTTCAAAAACAAACCAGATATTTAAAATAAAAGGCGGTTCTTTACAGACTCTTTCCGCAAATGAAGGAAATAAGTCTATGACAGACCCCGCCACACTTTCGGGCTTTATAAAATATGCCGCCCAAAAATTTCCCGCAGACAGATACGAACTTATACTGTGGGATCACGGCGGCGGCAGTGTGTCGGGCTTCGGCTACGACCAAAACTTTGCCAAATCCGGCTCTATGTCCTTGGAGGGCATTGACACCGCTCTTTCAAATGCGGGTATAAAGTTTGACTTTATAGGCTTTGATGCCTGCCTTATGGCAACCGCCGAAAATGCCCTTATGCTTTCAAAATACGGAGACTATCTTATAGCCTCGGAAGAAACGGAGCCGGGTGTCGGTTGGTATTATACCGATTGGGTAAGCGAACTTTCCAAAAACACCTCCAAACCCACTCTTCAAGTGGGTAAACAAATATGTGATGATTTTGTTTCCTTCTGCTCCCAAAAATGCAGAGGACAAAAAACAACTCTTTCGGTGGTGGATCTGGCAGAGTTGCAACACACCCTCCCCTCTGCTTTAAAGGACTTTTCACGATCCACGGCACAACTTATTAAAAACAAAGAGTATAAAAAAGTATCTACGGCAAGAAGCGACTGCAGAGAGTTTTCTCCCTCCACAAGAATAGACCAAGTGGATCTTGCAGACCTTGCCGACAATATAGGTACTCAAGAAAGTAAGCAGCTTGTAAATACGGTACTTTCCGCCGTAAAATACAACAACACCTCTTCAAATATGGCAAATGCCTGCGGCCTTTCCATATATTTCCCTTACAGATCCGCATCTAAAATAGATAAGGCTGTTAAGACCTTTAAAAAGATAGGTATGGATGAGGAGTACTCCAAGTGCATATCCGATTTTGCAAAGTTGGAGGTAGGCGGTCAGGTCTCCTACGGTGCATCATCACCTTTAAACTCACTTTTGGGACAAAGCCCTTCCCCTTCACCTTCTCAAAGCGATATAACACAGCTTTTGCAAGGGCTTTCAAACGGCGGCTCCGTAGATGGTTTTGATCTTTCAAGCCTCTCCTTCCTTACGGGAAGATCTTTAAGCGATGAGGAAACGGCAAACTACATAGCCTCCAACAGTATCCCAGACAACGAACTTGTTTGGAAAGACGGCAGAAAGATAGTCCTTTCGGAAGAACAATGGTCTATAGTACAAACCGCGGATAAAAGTATGTATGTAGACGACGGCAGCGGATATATAGACCTTGGACTTGACAATATATTTTCCTTCGACGAAGAAGGTAATTTTATAGGCGACGGTGAAAAGAAATGGTTGGCTGTAAACGGTCAAGTAGTTGCCTACTATCACACCGATACCACCACCTCAGCCGATGGTTCCGTAGTTATAACAGGCTATATCCCCGCACTTTTAAACGGTGAAAAAGTAAAGCTTATAACCGTATTTGAAGGTGAGGATATGAAGGGATATATAGCAGGTGTACAAAGAGACTACGACCAAAGCCTTGAAACACAGACCATAGGCAAAAATATAGATGAAGTAGTTAAAGGGGATACAATAGACTTTATCTGCGACTACTACAGCTATGAGGGAGAATATATAGATAATTTCAAACTCGGAGAGACTCTCACGGTGGGAGATGAGCTTATATTAAGCGATGTTACCGTAGGAGATGCCGATATAAATATAATGTATGTATTTACGGATATATACAACAACAAGCACTATACCCCCGTAATGTAATATATTTAAAATATGGGCACCTCTAAAAACTCATAAATCGTAAAATTGGCTATCTTGCCCGAGTACGTCGTCAATGTCTCTCACCAATGCTCTACATTGGCTTCGAGCCATTTCCTAGTCCTCGAACAAGCTATCTCAATTTTACTTCAATA
>JAFSVK010000150.1 GCA_017444985.1 Bacillota bacterium | reverse complement strand
ATTTATCAGTGTTTATTATCCCTGTTGATATACTTTCTATTCTTGTAATTTTATATGTATGATCTCGACTTCCATCAGCCTTATATGAGTAACCGTTTTTAATGCTTTCAGTCACTTCACCCAACTTACGCTGTTCCCAAGCATCGGTAAATCCGGCAAATCTTACTTCGGGAACATTCTCACCGTTTTTCGGGAACATTTTTTGAAGCATAGATTTTTTGAATTTTTGTAAACTGTCACACTTACGCTGATGAAGGGTGATAAGGTTGTCGAGCTTAGAAAAATATGCTCCGATTTTTTTCTGTTCATCGTAAGACGGATATAGCAAAACAACATTTTCCAAATCTGAATTATGAATATGAACAACAGATTTTCCTTGCGCTCTTTTTGAAAGCTCTTTTTGTTGATTACCATTTGAAATCGTCAAGGCGAGAAAAACAGGATTGATATAATCGTCAGGAACGATAATATTCAAATCGCCACCAAGCAAAATGCCCGATTTTGCGACAAAAGAAGCCCTTGAAATATCTTCCGCTGTTTCACCAGATGCTGGCACGATAACTTCACGTCCGGTACTATAAACTGAATTTGGCTGAACGTCAACGAAAGTATCGACTTCGCTGATAACAGTTTCATACTTGGTATAAAGCCGACCATAAAGAATTATGGGTGTGCCATTTTCTTTCAAATCGTTCTTTGAATAGCCTGATCCTTTGGAAAATGTCGCAGCCGTCCTTAACTCACGCTGTTCCCAATCTTCGGTAAATCCTTTAAATCTGATTTTTGGTGTATTGCTCATAAAATCCCCTCCAATACCCTCATCAAATCATCAAGTTCCGCCTTTGTGTTTTCATCCTTTGCAGTCAACTCGCCCATTTGCGTAATAAGGTCTGTCGCAGCTGTATCCATATCACTTGAAATATCGGCAAACTCCGTTGCCAAGTCCCTTAGGCTGATTTGCTCTTCCTGTTCAAAGGTATCCACATAACGGGGAATATTAAGATTGTAATCATTCGCCACTATCTCCTCGTATGTTGCAAGGTGTGCTTCTTTGTCTACATTATTGCGGTTTGTATAAAGCTCAATAATACGGTCTATATTTTCTTCGCTCATTGTATTTTGCTTTTTGCCTTTAACAAACTGCTTTGATGCGTCAATAAAGAGTATATCACGACCCTCACGGTTCTTCTTTAAAGCTATTATTGTTGTGGGTATGGAAGTGTTATAAAACAGGTTTGCCGGCAAGCCTATAACGGCATATATAGCACCGCTGTCTATAAGTTTCTGCCTTATTTTCCCCTCGGCGGCACCACGGAAGAGAACACCGTGGGGTAATATGATCGCCATAGTACCGGTATTTTTTAAGTGATAAAATCCGTGAAGTAAAAATGCGTAATCCGCCTTTGATTTGGGTGCAAGTACACCGTAATCGGAAAAACGGCTGTCATTCAAGAAGCCTTGTGCCGCAGACCACTTTGCCGAATAAGGAGGATTCATAAGCACCATATCAAAATCCGTCTCTTCATCCGTAGGCCAATCCGCATCGAGGGTATCGGCATTGCGAAGAGTCTGATTTTCGGGGTCTACACCGTGCAAAAACATATTCATTCTTGCAAGGTTGTATGTGGTAGTGCTGAGTTCCTGACCGAAATAGCGTATAAAATCGGGCTTATGTGAAAACTTTCTTGCATTGAGCAAAAGAGAACCCGAACCCATTGCGGCATCATATACCAAAAGTCCTCTCTTATCTTCCTGTCCTTGTATGGCAACTCTCGTGAGTATCTGTGAGACAGCTTGCGGTGTATAGAATTCTCCTGCTTTTTTTCCGGTTTCACTTGCAAACTGACCTATAAGATATTCGTAAGCATCACCGAGAACATCGCCCTCGTGATTAAGCAGATCCGCTTCATTTATCTTTTTTACCACCTCCGCCACGGTGGCAGACTGCTTTTGTTCTCCCGAACCAAGCCTTGTGGAATACAGATCTACATCGGCAAAAAGGTTTGCAAAAATCGGGTCGGACTGTTCCACATTGTTAAATGCCTTTTTCAACATTTCACGCTGAAAAGCATTCTTGCTTGCCGCCTCTGCAAGTTTGGTATATGTCAGTTCCGGGTCTATGGTGTAGTGGTAACTCTCCTTAATGTCCTGTAAAAGCTCCGCCGCATCTTCCGTGCTGTAAACTTCCTCATAGGCTTCCTGTGCCACCGCCATATTTTCGGGCTTTTCGTTGTTCAACAAATCGTAAACATGTGTAAGGAAAGTATCCGAAAGGTATTTGTAAAACACTATTCCTAAAAGATAGTTTTTGTATTCGTTTGCGTCCATTTTACCACGAAGTATATCCGCACCTGCCCAAAGTACACTTAAAAGATCCTTGCTGTTTTCATTGGTTGTCATCTGTTCCCACCCTTTCTACTGTACATTATATTAATACATATTTAAGTATCATAATTATCTTATTTTTATTATACACGATTTTTACATTGTTTTCAACATTTTATATCAATATCGCCAATATCATTTATATCAACTTTTATCCCGTCCGTAAATATTACCGTTTTCTCATATTCGTCAAGTCGTTTCACATATCCGACTTTACGCACATAGGCTCCGCCGTCTTTTTTCTCGTCCTTTTTGAAATAAGTTAGCTCGATTTGAGGATTTTCATTTATCATATCCGACAGACGATTAAGTGCCTCGTTTATTTTCTGTACCTCATCTTCCGCAAGTTCCCTTTTTGTGTCGGTAAATCTTGCGGTTTCCTTTACGGCATCATCAAACCCCGTGAGAGCTGCGAAGGGTGAAAACTGTACGGCACGGTCTTGTACAGACATTTGAGGAAGGTCGGGATATTGAGGTCTTGTAAGATGCATTATATCGTCATATTTTCCCATTATGCCTTGTGACCTCCTATTTGCTTGTTTCTTTCTTTTGCCGTTGCCCCTTCAATGTAGTTTTTGCCTTTTAATATGGCATTCTTACCGTATTTGTGCTTTATTTTCAGCATTGCCTCTTGTATTGAACGCTCCTTTTTCCGGTGTTCCTCTTCGGTTTTACCATCTATCATATCAAATAAACTAAGCTGTTCCCTTTCGGGTTTATCTTCTTCTTTTATAACATTGTCGGCAACTATGGTTATTCTTCTTGATAATAAATCTTTGTTTATAATACGGTCGTATAATGTCATAGTGGCATCTATTATCTTTTTGGTGGAAGATGTATACTTATCAAGCCCAATGGTGCCGTGTGCGTGCTTCGGAATCTTTCTGCCGTATCTGTCTATGGTTACTTCTCCCTTGTAATCGGTGTTTTTAAGGCTTTCCACATCATATCCCACCGTCAGCACAATTTTATCCGTTACAAGTCCCTTTTCCACAAGGTTAAGAGAAAGCATATCCGCCATTTCCCACACAATAAGCCTTGTTCTGTTGCTGTCGCAAGGCTCTTGTAATACCTGTCCCGAGCTGATACTGCTGTTTTGTGGCTTATACGCCTTTACATCTGCTATGGTGGTCGGTTCTATACCCCAAGCGTGGTCAATGAGTAGCTCTGCATTTTTGCCCAATTCTCGGTATATTATAGCTATTGTATCTCGTTTAAGCGAATACCTTGCAATGTCACCCATTGTGTGTATTCCTATCCTATCGAGCCTCTTTGCGATACCCAGACCCACTCTCCAAAAATCCGTTATGGGTCTGTGTTCCCAAAGTGTTTCCTTGTATTTTTCTTCATTCAGTTCCGCAATTCGTACTCCGTCCTTATCTGCCGGTATGTGTTTTGCCACTATATCCATTGCTATCTTGCATAGATACAGATTAGTGCCTATACCCGCCGTTGCGGTTATTCCCGTAGTATCAAGCACATCCTTTATAAGCATTCTTGCAAAATCGTGTGCGGTCATTCGATACGTATTGAGGTATGCCGTTGCATCAATAAACACCTCATCCACGGAATAGGCAAATATATCATCGGGGGACACATATTTCAAATAGATACCGTATATTTGCGTACTAACTTGCATATACTGTGCCATTTGCGGTGTAGCAACAATGTAATCAACGGCAAGATTTGGATTTTCTTTCAATTCCGAATACAGGTAGCTTTTATCTGTCAGTTCCTTGTTTTTCCTTTGCCGTTCTCTGTTAACTTGCGTCACACGGGCAACCACCTCAAAAAGTCTCGCTCGCCCCGGTATACCATAGCTTTTCAGTGAAGGTGATACTGCAAGACATATAGTTTTTTCGGTGCGTGAAGCATCTGCCACCACAAGATTTGTGTTCAATGGGTCAAGCCCTCGCTCCACACACTCCACACTTGCGTAAAAGGATTTAAGGTCTATCGCTATATATACTCTGCTCATCTCATCACCTCCATATATGTTTATTATAACAGAATTTGTATTATCGGGCAATAAAAACAGACAAAATAGTAAACCCCCGATGGTTGGTCGGGGGTTTCTATCTGCAGATTATAAATATCAATATTTTTTATACTTTAATATTAGCTATTTAAACCAAGAGCTGCTGCGGTTTTCTTTATAGCTGGGTGCAGCTGCTCCCTGTCGTTATGTATCGCCAAAATATATTGATTATTGGGGTACATTTGTTTCATAAGCTCCTGTGCCGCCTCAATGGCGGACTCTTGATCTATAGGGTCATCCGTCGAAAAGCTTATCATAATGTGGTGAGCAAGGTTGTTGCCTTTTTTCATGGCTTTGGCTTGTACGACCTTGAAATCCTCTACCGCGGTTTCGGGGCTACACATGTAGCCTGTGACGTAGAGCATTTTTTCGGTTTTGTCGGGGTTTTCGATGTTATTGAGGACGGTGTCAAGGTGTGTGTTCTGCTTGATGGGTACTATCTTCACATAAGCCACCCACATCACCGCCTTTCAAATAGGGGTTCAAGCCCATATTGACCGTATCTTTCACTTCCCGCATATCCTCCTTCAGCTCCCGTATATCCGTATCACTCAAAAATCCGTTGGTATTGGCTTTTTTAGCTATCTGATTGATATTGGTGCCGATTTTATTTAGTTCTGTCTTGATTTCCCATATAGGCATAGTATCTACGACTGTGGTGCGGTTGCTTGATACACAGTGCATAAAATAATCCCCTAAATTGTTATACCCGCTTTCACGCATTTTACGCACGATAAAAGCCTTTTCATATGGCGATAACCTTACGGTAAATCGCTCACATCTTACTTTTGACAAAAAATCACCTCCAAATAAAAAACTCACGAGTGTGTCGTGAGTGGTGTAAAAATAACAATCCCCCAAACCGTATGGAATGGGGGAGTTGCTATCTGCAGAATTATATTAAAATTACGATATTATTATGAATTTAAATTAAGATCACTAAATCTTACACTTTTATAATCGCCTTTTTGCGTAGTTGTCTTTATACCGCTTACGGTAATAATATCTTCGTTAGATAAAGCAGTTACCGTAACAACGGGAGTTGTATATTCTTTCTTCATATCCATTCTCCTTAGCTTACTGTAAATGTATCAATATCAGTACCGTTAGCACCTTCTACTTGAAGTGCGAAAATATAGTCATTTCCTTCAAAGAATGCGTTGCCGATTTTAACAAGACTATAAACAGAATCCGTTGTGATTTCCTGTCCACCAACGCTCATTGTTAAATCTCCAGAGGTAGTATCAACTGTACCTTGACTAACGTTTGCAAGAATATAGGTATCTGTTGATGTAACAACAGTTGCTCCGTTGGATTTTGTATTATATGTAACACCGGGAGTGACTCTAATGTCATATATATTTACACCTGCATTTGATGCTACTGTAAATGTTGAACCATTAATGGTATCATTCGGCTTAACTGTTGTTGTTAAAACAGAAATCTTTGAACTATCTTTATTAGAAACTGTAACATTATTTAAAGATAAAGATCTTTCTTCATTAGAACTACTTGCTGTTACGAAGAAAACCTGAACGAGGGAGTCTTGTTTAACAGTAAAGTTTATTTTTACATCTTTTCCTTGAGTTTTAAATCTTTTTATATAACTAATATCTTCATTGCCATATTTTCTTTCACTTGCATCGACTACAATAGTTTTTGCAGAAGATTCATCTGATGAAAAATATGTTCCAAATGTTGCACCTGCGGTAATGTTAGCAGATGATTCGGTAAATTCTTCAGCTAAAGAAACATAGCTTTCAATTGCTTGTGCTTGTTCTATTTCAACAAGAGAAATATCATAAGTTGTTGCTGAATTAATTGTAATGGCATCTGAGTTATACCCTTCATAGCCGGCTGTTGCAACAACTGATAATGTAATATTTTCGCCTTCTCCAACATTTGTAAATTCAAAATAACCTGTTGCATCTGTTGTTGACGTTGAATTATCAACATAATTACTACCATTAAGCTTTACTTCTGTGTTAGCAACAGCTTCGTTATTTAGGGTTAAATGTCCGCTTACAGTATAATAATTATCCGGATCAGATGATGCGTCGTGTTTAGTAATTTCAATTTTATACACTCTTACTCCATTTGAAGTAACAATGCTGTATGTTCCAGCTGTTAATAAAGTGTTTGAAAGAATAAAATCTCCCGAATCAGTACCGGTATTTCCAATAAAACTTGCATCTGTACCTATTTGAGCGGTCGGTGTTCCGGAAATAATTCCTATTGTTCTTGAACCACTACTTTTACAATAAATATTTACATCTACAGCATTAGCTGTTTCAAAAGTAAAATACCTACCTTTAGCATTTGTGGAACCTGCAGTATTAAAACTTTTTGTATAGGTTTCTCCACCAAATGAAGCAGAAGTTGAATTATCATAAGAACCCTTTCTATCACTTGTAGAAACTAGTGTAATATCATTTTTTGTAACACTAGTGGTTATGTCACCTTTTGTCCAACTGTTTTCATCTGCAACTGTAGCAACATCAAAAACTGCTGAATCGGTAATTGCAGCTGCAAATGCACACATACTACTCAAAGCCATTGCACTTGCCATCACACCGACAGCTACAACAGCCTTTGTGAAAAATGATCTTCTCATTTACTCATTTCCTCCTATAAAATATTTTTTCCAGAGTCAGCCCGACTCTTTTAAAAATGGGAGAAGTTGCCTCCCCCCACGATTTGCAAAAAGGCACTCCGATGACCCGGGCTAATGTTGGCTAAACGGCCCATCGACGAATCGACTTCGAACCAATCTGCAGTAAAGTTCACAGAGTCATGAAAGGACACGCCCTTGAGAAACTCTTAACGAATAAAAAGAGAGCGTGAGAAGTACCTCTACCGTCTATTATAACATTGTGAAAAAAAAAAACAAGCGACTCGCAAAAATTTTCTTGTTATCTTCTTAAAGCTATTTGGCATATTTACTAATGGTCAAAATCGCAAAAATGCGTTGTTTTTGGCTTACAAAAGAAATGTAATTGTAATATTTGTAATAAAATTTTGTTAAAAATGCCCAAAAGGAACAGAACCTGAATTCTGTCCCTTTTGCTCATCGTTCCGCTTCATAGGCGGTTTTATTTTGTTCTTCGGGGAGTATCTCCGACTCATCCGCCTTATCAAGTGAAAGCTCCTTGTTCAGTTCATTCAACCTCTTTTCCATAGATTTAAGTTCTTCCATCTTAGGAAACGGCTTTTCCACTTCCTCTTTGGCGATTTTCAGCTGTTTCTGAACATCTTCAAGGCTATCGCTCACCTTTACGATTATGTTTTCAATCTCTTTCAGTGAATTGTCGATTCTCATAATATTACCCACGGCATCGCTGCCCATTTCCACACGGTGGCTTATCGCACCTTTCAGCACCAACTCATAAGCACCCTTGGTTTTATTGAAATCTACCGACATATCAAAACCCTTGTATGCACCTATGAAAGTACCCGTATTTTGCAATCCCACCGATTTTATAGCCGCCAAAAGTGCTTCGCCTGCGTTTTTTCTCTCATCGTAATGATTACGACCCACAAGCATACCGCTAAAGCCGTCTGTTGTGTGATTTTTAAGGGTCTCCAAATCCTCCTTTAACCCTTTCAAAGCCTCGCTTTTTTGTGCTATCATCTCCGGATATTTCTTCACAATATCCGTCCTCAGATTTCGTCTGTTATCAAGGAAATTACTGTAAGCCGTTCTCAAAGAAGTAACCGCCATATCAAGATCCATTTTTTCTTTTATTCTGCTGTCACCTGCCGCCAGAGCTTTTATCTGTGCATAGTTCAGTACAGCCTCGTCCACATCTTCCGCTTCTCTCTGCGGCGACTTGCTTGTCATTATCTGCGAGATGAACTTTTGTTTGTTCTCCACAAGCTGAAATAAATAAGCATCGAATGTTCCGGCAGTCACATAATTGTATATGTTAACCTCCTTATTGTCGTTCCCTTGTCTGATAATACGACCGTTTCTCTGCTCAAGGTCACTCGGTCTCCACGGGCAGTCAAGATGATGTACCGCCGTCAGGTGCTTTTGGCAGTTCGTGCCTGCACCCATCTTGTTGGTAGAACCTAAGAGTATTCGCACCTCACCTTTATTCACCTTTGCAAAAAGTTCTTGCTTTTGCACATCGGTTTTGGCATCGTGTATGTAGGCAATTTCTTCTTTTGGTACTCCGTTAGCGATTAACTTATCCTTTATGTCATCATACACATTAAACTCATCGGGTTTCGGTGTTGACATATCACAGAAAATCATCTGTGTACCAAGTCTTTCCTTGCTGCCGTTCCATATTTCAAGCACCTTTTCCACGCACTTATTTACCTTACTGTCCGGATCGTCGGGAAGAAGGGGGTTTATCAGCCTTTGATCGAGGGCAAGTTTACGACCTTCGTTGGTTATTTTTAACATGTTGTCCTTTGTCGGGTCCACATTTCCGCCTCTTATCTTACCGGCTCTCTCTGCCAAACCGTCCACCATTTCCTTCTGAAATTCGCTCGCCTCGGTCTTAATACACTCGTAGTGAGCCTCCGGTACAGGCAAATTCAGATCCTCCGGCATTTTTATATCCGCACAAAGCCTAAACAAGTTCATAAGTTCGGGTAGATTGAAAAACTTCGCAAACCTCGTTTTCGCCTGATAACCTTTCCCTTCGGGGGCAAGTTCCAAAGTTCTCTGCACCTCGCCGAAATTAGCCGCCCAAGCATCAAAAAGATGTAAACCACGCTCTTTCAAAAGGCTTTCTTGTAGATACGACTGCATTATATACAACTCCGACATGCTGTTACTGAGGGGTGTTCCCGTCATAAAAACGGAACCTCTGTTGCCGGTTATCTCGTCCATGTATTGGACTTTCATTGCAAGGTCAGTGGCTCTTTGGGAAGCTGAACTTGCATTTATACCCGATACATTTCTGCCCATTTTTGTGATAAATTGGCGGTTCTTGAACATATGTGCCTCGTCTATAAACATCTTGTCAAAGCCCATATCTTCAAAGAAAATGTTGGTATCATACTTTTCTTCGTTTATGAGTTTTTCAAGTTTAGTTTCGAGGTTGGCTTTTTCCGTTTCGAGCTGTTTCACCGTAAACCCACGCTTGCCCTCCATTTTACGCATATCGTCAAGTGCCGAGGTTATTTCCTCTATCTGATTTTGTACGTAGTCAATACGGCGTTCGGGAGAAATGGGGAGCTTTTCAAGCTGTGAATGACTTATGATTACCGCATCGTAATTTCCCGTTGCCACACGGCTGAAAAATCTTCTGCGGTTCTTCTTTTGGAAGTCCTTTTCACTTGCCACCAGGATATTTGCGTTGGGGTAGAGTTGTAAAAACTCTTTGCCGAATTGATTTACTATGTGTTTCGGTACGCATATAAGGGATTTGTGGCAAAGTCCAAGCCTTTTTGCCTCCATTGCACTTGCTACAGCCTCAAAGGTCTTGCCCGCACCAACGGTGTGGGCGAGAAGAGTGTTACCACCGTAAAGTGTGTGTGCTATGGCATTCAGCTGATGGGGACGGAGTTTTATTTCGGGGTTCATTCCCACAAAGTTTATATGACTGCCGTCGTATTCCCTCGGGCGAATGGAATTGAATTTATCATTGTAGATACGGCATAAATCTTCCGTTCTGTCAGGATCTTCCCATATCCATTCTTTGAATTTTTCCTTTATTTCATTCTGCTTTTCCTGTGCAAGCAGGGTTTCCTTTTGGTTTACTACAGCGTGCTTCTTGCCCTCGGCATCTTCCACATAGTCTTTTACGGTAATTATCTTGTTGTTGAGAGTGTCTTCAAGTATCTTATAAGCATTTACTCGGCTTGTTCCGTAGGTCTGGTTTGCTTTTATGTTGTAACTGTCAGCCCTTGATGAACCTTTGTTTGATATACCGTAGGTGGCGGTTCTTTCGTCAAACTGTATGCTTATTGTTTGGCTGTTGTAGGTCGAAAAAGGGTCTGTGTTCGCATACCAACTGTTACTTTTACAGCGGTTAGGTGTGTCAAGTAGTTCATACATGAATTGCTCGTAATATTTTACGGGTATCCAAGTAGAACAAAGCTGTACCGATATTTCGGAGGGCTTTAGATCTTCGGGCATAACCTCCTTCAACGCTTCTACATTTACGGCAAAATTATCATTATTTTCTGCCATTAACTCGGCTAAACGGAGCTTTTCACGAATATCTCCCGATAAATATTCATCGGCGGTTTCATATCTCCCATTTACGGGATTTTCAAATATAACACCTTTCATTTCTTCAAGAATGGTAGCTTTGTCTTTTCCGCAAAGTTGCGTCATATATTCAAGGTCAACCTTCGCTTTTTCGGATATGCTTATTGTGAGGGCATCGCTAACGGTGTCTGCGTGCGTGGGTGCTACATAGGGGATTATGGTTCGTTTTGTGAAAATGTCGGACTTTCCGATGAGGTTTCCGTCATCGTCCAAATTTTCAAGAGAGGCGATAAGTTCGCTTGTGTCGTCATCTTTAAAAAGGTTTAAATTGGCATCACTGTTTATAAGTCCATGTTTCTTTGTAAAGTCCTCATAAACCGTGTTTAACTTGTCTTGTACCGCTTTTATATCTTCGTCCGAATATCCCTCTCGCTGTAAGCGGATTACCTCTTGCAGAACGGTACTGACATCTATAAGTCCTTTCATTCTTTCAAGTCTTTTACCTTCAAGTTCTTGCGGTATCATCATCTCGTTTTCGCGGAAGTAAACCTTATCATCAACCACACAATAACAGAAGTTTCTGTGTCCTTCGTAGCTTACTTGAGTAAATTCGGGGTCTATTTCTTCTTCAACACTGTTTGCCTGTTCGTCACGTTCAAATGTGCCTTGCAGGTTACTTATGGCAGCGTTTAACTGCTCTTTAAAATCACCCTCAATCGGTTTACAAACAAGTCTATTGCCGTAAGGTCCGCTTTCTTCTACCATTTCACCGACAATCATTTCGGGATGTGTGGCAAAGTAAGCATTTACAACATATCCCTCTTGATTTTCTTGTGTACCGACCCAATCGGGTTGCTTTTCGGGTTCTTTTTCAAAATCAAGTACTTCATCACGCTTTTTAAGAAAGATTATGTCACTTGTTACGCTTGTATTTGCATTTTTGAAAGCCGTATCCGGCAGTCTGACAGCACCCACAAGTTCCGCACGTTCTGCAAGGTATTTACGCACACCTTCGTTTGCTTTGTCCATTGTTCCCATTGATGTTACAAAGGCAACAATACCGCTGGGGTGTACCTTATCCAATGCTTTTTTAAAGAAATAATCGTGTATAAGGTCGTGGGATTGTATTTCGCTGTCGTATATCTTATTTGTACCAAATGGTACATTACCGATAGCCACATCGAAAGAATTACTGTTAAAATCTGTTTTCTGAAATCCCTTTATCTGTATATTGGCATCGGGATAAAGCTGTTTTGCAATTCTTCCCGTTAGGTCGTCAAGTTCCACACCGTACAGCTTACTGTTTTCTTGCATATCTTTTGGCATAGCACCGAAAAAGTTACCGATACCCATAGACGGCTCTAAAATAGTACCGCCGTCAAAGCCAAGCTGTTCAAGCCCCTTGTACATTGCTTGTATGATTGTTGGTGAAGTGAAGTGCGAATTTAAAACAGTAGCTCTTGCGGAATTGTATTCCTCGTATGTCAAAAGCTCCTTTAACTCGTTGTATTCCTTGCTCCAACTGTCTTTATGAGGGTCAAATGCGTCCGATAATCCTCCCCAGCCCATATATTTGGCAAGTACCGCTTGCTGTTCCTGAGTTGCTTGTGCATTTTCGCTTTCAAGCTTTTTAAGCATTTTAATAGCATCAATATTGGCTTGAAATTGCTCTTTGGGTGAGCCGACATTCATATTTTCTTCCGTAAAGGTGAAGTTTGTGAGCTTTTCGGCAGAGTTTGTTACTTCCGTACTTTTATGAACTTCGTTATATTTAGCCCACATTTCATCCGTTACTTCCGTTAAGTCATCGAAATTAATACCTTCAAGACACTTTAGAAAATCCCATTTACTGCCGTAGGCTTCGGTATAAACCTTTGTGTTATCAAGATACTTGCTTATCTCTTGTTTTTCAAGATTTACGGTAGCTTCTATGGTGTGTTCTATACCATCTTTATCATCGACGGTCGTATATGCAACTCCGACACTTTCGGGATTTGTAAAGTCCGGTTCATCATCGAATTCGCCTCTTGTGTAGTCGGTGATAAGTGCCTTTTCAAGATAGTTGGCAATGTCGTCAACATCTGCATTTATGTACTGCTTTTCACCATCTTTATATGCTACTATAGAATAATCGTAGGCACGATCTATATATTTGTATATCTTGTTTGCAAGGGCTATTTCCCCATCTAAATCGATGTTGTATACCTCGTCATAGTAATCATCAAACACATTGCCGGAGGGCTCACTTGTCCATATCTTTGTCTTATCATCGGAGGGATATAAAGTAAAGGTATCTTTTTTGTAGCTGTAGTTATCCTTTGCTTCGTGACCGTTGCTGTCTATACCACCCTCATAAGTACTGACTCCACGCTCTATGCAAATGCTGTCAACACTGTTAAGGTCTATGTTTTCAAGGAACGGTATGTTTATCGACTCTGCTTTTTCGACGGTTTCCTCGTAACGCTGAAATCTTTCGGAATTCAACAACTCATCAAAGCTTATATCCTCGGTTATTTCGTAATAACCACGGCTACGCTTTATAGCACACATATCTGTTTGCCAAGGAATAGCACCCGTAAGAGATACTACTTCGCATATTTCACCATTTCTGAGGTCTGTGAACTTATCTCCGATTTGTAATTCTTGTGTATTATTGTCGGTTTCAATATCGGAAACAGTTGATTCTTCCGTAACTTTATCATTTAAAGATAACTCTTCATTTTCGGTAAAACTTATAAGTTTTTCTTTGGTCTCATCGGTAAAACCATCCATAAGTGCTATACCGTCGTTGTACTCGTTTTTTGCATCCATATAGAACAAGGTGCTGTCGTCAAAGGTTTCCGTATTTGCATATGCTAATAGCATAGAAAAGAATGTCTCTGTCTTTCCGTCTTGCTCATATATCTTATTTGCCACATCAATCACATCTTTATCAATGATTGAAGATGTAAAATGATGATCATCTTTAGGGAATAAGATTTTCAGTTCACTTTCGTTACCTGTTCTAAAAAAGCGATATACCGTGTCTTCTTTGTCGGTTTCGGGCTTTTCAACCGTCTTTCCCTCAATATCAAAACCGTACTTTTCAAGACCGAATTTATTGATATAATGATTATCACCCACTATATAGCTTAAATCATTTTCAAATTCCGGTGATTGAACTTTAATTCGGCTATCATCAACAGCCAAAACGGTAAATTTATCCCCATTTACATTTATCACATCACCCTCGGCAAGCAGCTTGATTTTTGCTTCCGTTTCAATGTGTTTGTTGTAGCGTGCCATTTCTTCGGGAGTGATATATGCGTCCTTTTCTACCAATTCCGAAATTATCTTTTCCACCTGTGACCAAGTGAGTAATTTGTTAACCCTTTGCCTGTTCGCATCGTTCCACTCAATTTGTAAGCCCTTACTGTCCGACTGCGTACCCACAAGGGCATTTGGAATGTTGTTACCGTTATATCTGCCACCTATACCGTATTCCTTTTTAATAACCTCGGCACGTTCTTTATTGGTCAAATTTTTATCGTAAAGTTCGGCTACACGATGTTTTCCGTTTTCAAAGCCCGTACCCTCTAAAATGGAAGCTATAGCAATTGATTTGGGTAAAACTCCGTCAATGAGTTCCATTTGTGCAGGCTCTTTATCTTTGGTTTCTTGACTCTTTTCGGTGGTTTTATGATTTTCTTCAGTGTTTTCATGACTTTCTTCCGTGTTATTTAGGATATTTTGTTTCTTTATGTATCTATCCCAATCAGCGGTTTCAATACCGAAAATACCCTTATGGTTTTGTATATCTTCAATATTATCAACAAGACTTTCCGTATTATCTTCATACAGCTTGTAAACAGGCAAATTTTTATTCTCCCAAAGGTCAAGTGCTACCTCTTTTGTTAAAGGATGCATAATGTCCTCTTTGTAGCCATACTCAACCATTTCACCGTAATCAATGGAGTTATCGGGGAAGATTATTTTCTTATTCTCAGACTGCCTTGCATACTCATCGAATATAGGCAAAACCTTTTCTTTATCGTTTGCGGAATATGTTATTGTTACAGTACCGTCACCGTTTATCTTGCCGCTGTGCTTTATATCTTCGTTAGAAAGCCTTTCCGATATTGCCATACCGTCTACACCGGGGAATTTCTTGTATCGTTTCTGCGGAATGTATCTATACACCGTATTCCCGATGATATTCATTTCCACAGACTTTGCACGATTTTTTATTTCACGCTCAAGATATTTATCAGCTTCGGGCAAATATTGTTCAAGTGTTCCGGTTTCTTCGGCTCTTATGGGATTGAAATCAAACTCCACACCGTAGTAATCTTTTGAATTTTCATTCAAGATATTGAATACGGTATCTTCCCTGACATCTCCCTTGTATTCAAAAACAATATCCAAATCGGATTTTTCGTTTTCAAGTCCTCGGCTACGGCTACCATAGACTGCCACATCCACAACTTCAATCGGCATATCTTCTGTTGCCTCGGCTATAATATTTCTTGCATCTTCCTCAATGTCCGAAAGTTCCGTTTCGGTATTTTCTGCATACGGTGATATGGGATTAAAGCTTTTTAAGGTCTTTTCTTTATATTCATCAACGGTGGTCTTTTCCTTTGTTTCGGGAACTTTTGCTTCCGATTTTTGCTCGACTTTTTCTTCTGCTTGTTCAATTCCTATATTTCTTTCAAGCTTCATACCGCCACCGTTTAACATAAGACTGCACTCTGTGGCAATAACTCCCATCCTCATAAAGCTTTTGTAATCTTCGTTAAGGATCTTTCCTACGGCAAACGCTCTCAAACCCTCCGGATATTCCTTTGATTTGGCGTAAATATCTACATAGATACCTTCACTTCCGCCAAAATCGGTATTACAGATAAAACTTACGTCCTTCGGTAAAGGCAATTGCGGTTCTGTCACACGATAGCTTAATTTGAAATACTCATCGGGGAGCATATCGCTCTTTTCAAGATGTTCTTGCAACTTGTCGAATACTTCCTGATATGTTGCCATACCCACTGCCTTAACTGTACCGGGTCTGTCGCCTTTTTCGTATTTTTCAAGTTCAATAGTTTCCACAACATTAGAAAAGGCAGAGTTTTCCTTTGAAAAATCCTCTGCCTTATCGCTGTTTATTGATATATTACTTCGTTCGTCACTATCTCTCGAACTCTCTGTTTGAGGTTGTTCCTCTGTGCCACCCAACTCATTTGATCCTTGGCTTTCAACTCCTCGGTTATTCCCTCGGCTTTGCTCATTTCTTTCATTAAGTTGTTCTCCATCTCGTTCGCTTGCTTGTCTACGCTCACCAGATGTTCCCACAAGCCCTGTATCATCAGTCTTTGATAATATCCCGGCTTGTTCTCCTTGATGTAGCTGAGTCTCTTTCTGCCCCAACTCGTCAGATTGTAATCCTCTTCCTCGTCCGTCTGCAACATCGGAAAATAGGTCATTGTTGCCTTGTCCAACTTGTAGGTCAGATTGTTTTCTTCCATTATCTCCGGCAACCACTTCTGTTGTTCCTCGCTGTAAAGGTGCTTCATTCCTTGTATCATCTTCTCTTTCATAGTAATTTTCCTCCTTCGCAATGTGCTTTTCACAGTTTTTAACTTCTCTTTCGATTTCTCGCAGTACGGTTTCCGAACAGCTGCTTACCAATTCGCCAAGCTGTGTAATGGTATCAACGGTATTGAAGTCACCAATGTTTCTGAGAGAATACTCATCAAAATCACGATTTATACCGCAACGACCGCAAACGGCTATTTCAATGCTTTCTTCGGCTATCTCCCTTAAAGTGACTTCAAGGTTATCTCTGTCGTAATCTTCAAGTAAAGAGTTTTCCTTATAGAGTTCAAGTTCCTTGATAGCCTTGTTAATATTCTCATCAAGGTAGTTATTCACTCTCTCCGAAATAAGTCCCTCAAGGGTGCTGTCATTGCCATTAAGATTGTTATGAATTTTAAACCCGTCTGCCACGGCTCTTCGGTACTCATCTTTCACAGTCCAAAGTCCCACATTTCTTGACTCAGGTGTTCTCACCGTATCGGTAACATCATAGACATATCTTATATATTTCTTACCATTACTGTCCCTTAAAAGGGGAATACCCTTTGTGCCTTGCTTGATACGGTAGTCGAGCTTTTTCGTCCAAGTATCAAAATCCGCACACATAGTGGCATTTTCTCTTTGGCTGTTTATTATAAGATTGTCTTTAAAACCGTACTTGTAAAGCGTACCGGTCTGTTCAAGAAACTTCAGCCAGTTGTGACCGCTTTTCGTTAACTTCTGTACTTCATCTAAAAGAAGTTCGCTGATATAGGTATACTTATCTCGCATACATTTTACCTCCTTATCGCAGGAGGCGATGTTACCCATATTTTTCTAAAATATGGGTAAAGGCTACGGAATTCCGTAGCCTTATCGGGATAAACGGAAAATTCATACGAGAGTAAACTCTCTCCAAATTTTTCTTATTATCCCGAACATCTACTTCCTGCTAATTATACTATACATTCGATTGTATAGTCAATAGAAACTTATATTTTTATTTCTTAAAATTTATTGTAAATAAGTCAAAATTTACGAAATTGTGATATACTAAAATATATTTATGAAAGGATTTGTTTTTATGGCATCCCACACATACTCCCCACAGGCTCATTCAAAAGCCGTAACCAAATACACCAAAGAAAAACTTGACCGCATAGAATTCCGTGTTCCCAAGGAATCGGGCTTAAAGGCTGAGATTTACGCTCACGCCGCTAAAAACGGCGAAAGCGTAAATGCCTTTATTGTTCGTGCGGTTAAAGAGGCTATGGAGAGGGAAAATAAGAGTTAAGGCTCTTTATTTTCCTCTTCCTCGTTTATTGTAAGGTTATATGTAGTGATAAACACTTTGTACATATCGTTGCTCATACCCTCGGTTTGATATATTTTCAGTACGGAAAACCACTCATCTAAGAACTTGCTTAACCTTTTATCAGAAAAGTTTATATATGTTCTTTTATCCTTTTTTGCAAGGCGAACCGCATTTGTATCGGCTTGTTCAAGTATATAACGCATTACGGAATTTTCGATTTTTCTTTTTTCAAGTTTGCTATTTCTCTGTAAATCTTCAATTTCCCGTTCGTAAGTTGTAACCTTATTTTCCAGTATCTTTCGGGCTTTTGTAAACCGAAATATTACAATTGCCGAAATAATTGTAATTACAATAGAAAAGCATATTGATACAATACCCAATACATTCATTATCTTTCACCTCGTTCCGTCGCAACTGCGTTTTGAACCTGCTTTTCCGATAAATCTTTGCCTTTTTGAAGAATATTTTCAAGCTTTGATTGATTTTCATTTGAGATACTTTCAACCGTAATTTTTCCGACTTTAACGCTTATTTCTTCTTCAAAATGTATGTTTTCTTCAAGTTTTATATTATCAGCCATCATAGAACACCTCCGAAAGTTGATTTTGTTCCATAACGGGAATTATTCCATCAGCTTTTAACATCTCATATATCAATAGCCTTCCTTTTTGTGTCCAATAGGTATGTACACTGCTATGGTAGGAAAATGTGCTGTTGAAATAAGCAAAGGTTTTAGTACCTGTGTAGCCCTTATCGGCATATTTTTTGTTAAGCACATATGTTTTATCCATCTTGTGTTGTATTCCCTTATCTGTAAGGTATTTGTTTAGCCATTGTGCCGTCCGACCGTAATCCTTGGCAATGAGAGTTATGGGTACAAGGTCGGTAGTACCGAGAATGATGTCACAGTAGTTGGCTTTTGGTGCAAGTTCTTCAACGGTATACGTGAGAGCTAATATCTGCTCCTTATCCGCCTGCAACTTATGTGCAACATCAATAAGAAATTGCGGTGACTGTAAATAGTCAATGGCTGCATACATGCCGGTCTTACGAATGGAAGGTATAACCTCGTCAAATACCCATTTTTCAAATTTTTCTGCCGCAGGTAACTTACTATGTATGACAAGACGATAAACATCTCCTTCCGGTATGAAAAGCATTGTTTGTATGCCCATTTTGGTAGGGGCTTCCATTTTGGAAACCCCTTTGCAATGGGTATTAATTGCCTTAGAGGGGATCGCATAACCTAATGCTGTTGCTACATCCTTACCACAAAAATATAACTTACCGTCAATATCTGTTGTTCTTACCTTGCCAAACTCCCTGTTTTCGAATATCTGTAATTCTTTCATAAACTTTCTCCCTTATTGATTTACTATTTCTTTCACAAATTCTTGTATCCCCTGCATAAAGCTATCGCTATCGGATTTACCTTGTGCTATGAGTGATAACTTGTTTTCCCACTCGGCTGTCATAGAAGCTGACTGCAACTTTTCGGGTACTGTATTTATAAGTTCCTTGCCTTTATCGGTTACAATAAGGCATTTGCCTTTTCTCTCAACATATCCACGCTTTATCAGAGTTTCTATTATTGATGCTCTTGTAGCGGGGGTACCAAGACCCTTTCTTTCCACTTCCTCCGTATACTCTTTATTTCCTGCTTTCTCCATAGCCGAAAGTAGTGTATCTTCCGTATACTGTTTAGGTGGTTTGGTTTCGTGTTCTTTTACCGTTCCTATGGCAAGTAACTTTTCATCCTTGCTAACGGTGGGTAAAGCAATATTCTGTTCATCTTCCGTAGATTTGTAATTGATTTTTCTATAAAACTCATTTTCAATTACCTTAAATCCTTGTGATACAATTGTTTTTCCTTTAGCCTTAAATTCCGTATCATCTGACTTTAAGGTTATCACGGTACTTTCGTAAGTATGTTTAGGGGCAGTTGCCGTAAGTAGTCTTGCGGATATGAGTATAAGCAGATTTCTTGACTTTTCATTTAAGCCCATTTCTTCAAAGCCCTTTATATTTATTGTGGGTATTATTGCGTGGTGATCCGACACCTTTTTATTATTCATTACTGGATTTATATCGGGCTTTGTTGCTGTCGCAAAGCCCATCTTTTCAACAATAACATTTATCACATCAATTGCCGTTTGCTCCATATCTTCCGTAAGATAACAGCTGTCTGTACGAGGATATGTAACAAGTTTTGCCTCATAAAGCTTTTGCAACATTTCAAGAGTTTCCTGTGCCGTAAAGCCCAATATCTTATTGGCATCTCTTTGCAATGAGGTCAAGTCATAAAGTTTAGGGGGATTTACGCTTTTGTTTTCCTTTTCAATGTCCGTTACCGTAACATTTTTTAAGGAATTGGCAATTTGTACAGCGTTTTCTTTGTTTTCATACTTATCACTTTGAGCAATCATACCCTTACAAGAGACCTCCACCGTATAGTAATATCCCTTTACAAAATCATTAATGTCTTTATCCCTCTGTGCTATCATAGATAAAGTAGGAGTTTGAACTCTCCCTATACTTGTGGTTTTCTTATTTTTGACGGTATAATACCTTGAAGCATTTATACCTATAAGCCAGTCTGCACGCTCTCTGCAAAGTGCCGATTTATAAAGATTGTCAAACTCTGTTCCGGGCTTTAAATTTTCAAAGCCTTGCTTAATGGCATTATCTTCCAAAGAAGAGATCCAAAGCCTTTCTATTGGTTTGGTGCATTTTGCCTCGTTATACACAAGTCTGAATATCAGTTCACCTTCACGCCCTGCGTCGGTGGCACAAACCACGCTTCCTACATCCTTAGACTTCATCAGCCTCTTAATAATATCAAACTGCTTTTTAGTCCCCGAAAGCACTTGATATTTCCACTCGGTAGGTATAATGGGAAGCTTCGACCAATCCTTGTATTCTTCCCCATAAGCCTCCGGATTAGCTGTCCCCACCAAATGTCCAATGCACCAAGTCACAATATAATTCTTCCCCTCAATGTATCCGTCCTTTCGGCCTCGCACTCCCAAGACCTTAGCCAAGGACTGTGCAACAGAGGGTTTCTCGCTTATAATTAACTTTTTCATTTTGTCCTCCTTTTAGAAAAAAAGAGCAAGTATCGTTGTTGTTTCCTCGATACTTGCTCTATAGCTATGTGTTATTTAGTTTTTATGAATTTAAAAATTTTGTTTTATCAAACACAGCAAATGTCGTTTGTGTAGTTTGGGTTGTAATTGTTGAGGTTGTTATAATATCCTTAGAATTAAATTTTATTATCTCACATTCGGGAGATATATATTTTTGTTTCATTTTCTGCTCTCCTATAAAAATTTTATCACGGATCATTCACATCATCACCTTGTTCAAAATCATCTATTGCCCTTGCTGAAAATGCTGTTGCACTCGGTGTGGTTTTTTCGTCTATTTCAATGGCAACTATATAATTCTTACCTACAGTTTCGCTTGTAAGCACATCATTTTCGGCAAATTGTATCTTGCTGTAAACGGTGTTAATTTTACCTTCGGTATCGATATATTCCGGTAGCGAATTTGTGTCGGCAGGTGCAATTTTATCGTTAGATGAGTCATAAAATGCAACATATTCATAATCGGTAGCACTCTTTCCATCTTCGGGGGTAAATCCGTAGATTATATAAGTTTTATTGTTCGTACTGTCAACACAGTACCCAATAGTATCTGTCAATTTAACATATGTTGAACTAATTTTTTCTTTCCAAGTAGCTTTTACCGTACAACCAACCAAAGCGTGCGTGTAGTAAAATTGATCACCGGGTAAATATTTTAATCCATTGATTTCCCAACCATCAAATATATAGTTTTCAGGTGCAGTGTAGTCACACTCAGGTAAAGTATAATATGCTTCTTCGCGTATCAAAGCGGAATCAGTATGACTTGTATTCCATTTATCAACAGTTGTCATCGTTCCGCTACCGCCGTTTGAATTAAAATGAATATAACTATAAAGAACAACACTTATTGAATCGGGTAGACTTAGGACTTTTAGCGTATACTCCGTATTATCAATAGTAACATATAACTCACCTTCACCAAATGCCTCATGTGTAGTAACAGTCCAATTACCTTCTGTTTCACTCACAGAAATATATGTATCGTTGAAACTACTAACATTCGATACTGTTCCCGTCAATTCAATTGCAGACAAAATATCTTCAAGATCAACAGTTGAATCCCCCGATACAGACGAAACACTGTATTTTTTTGAATTGTATGAGTAATCAACACTATATGTTGCCGCTTCCACCGTCACTGCTGTATCAAACAAAGACGAAATAACAGGCAAATAAGCCGATGCCCCCATAGCTAAAACAAATATAGCTACGGCTATAGATGATTTAAAAATATTTTTAATCATTAAAAACATTCCTCCCTATAAAAATATTTTCTACATTATACACTTTGTTTTTTTTTTTGTCAAATTTCAAGTGTCATTGTTTACTGTTATTTTTTAATAGGTTAACAATATTTTATTGAAAGAAAAGCATGTATAATAAAACTATTTCAAAAACGCTCTCATTTCGGCATTGGGAAAGCCTGTTTCGTAAAGCCTGATACCGTCTGTTATATCTATTTTCTGCCACTTACCGTCTATAAATATGCTGTTCCACTGGTGAGTTCTGCCGTTGTTAAGTTCTAAACGGCAAGGTATATCAAGCTTGTCCATAAGCCTTTTAAAGGCATAAGAAAAACTACAGCATATTCCTTTGTTATACTTATAGAGATAATATATATCGCTGTGTAATTCTTCATCATACTTGAACTTACGACAAAAATACCTATAAATATAGCTTACTTGCTCTCTCTGTGGCATATTTAAAACCTTTGAAATCAGTTCATTTTCCTTTGAATTTATAAATTCAATTATTCGCTTATTCTCACTTATGTCGTATTTATATTGAATATCAATGCCATCGAAAAGACCGTTGTTGTCCTCATCATGGGCGTTAAATGTACGCTCTATAAAACTTGAATTTATATTGCTCGCAAAATATGCCGAAAGCACCTGTGAAAGTTCCAAACAGGAAAGTTGTTTGTCCGTAAAAGCAACATAGCTTTGATGTTTGCTTACGGCATTATCAATCTGTTCAAAGGGTGTTTTTGCTTGAACCGTACACGAAAGAGCAAGTGTAGACAGCAAGATTAAAATTATTCTTCTCATTTGTTGTATTCTCCCATCTTTATATCTGTTTTATTGTTGTATTTGTTTTTCTCATTTATATCTTTTTCTATAATGCCGAAAAAATCATTAAGAGAGTAGTTGCCTTCTTCAAGTTTGCCCATCATACCTCCAAGAAGTACGGCATTACGCTTGTTTTCAAGGTCTTCAAGTTTCTCTTTTGTTTTCTCGATTTTTTTATCGTAATCTGCAACTGTTTTTAAAATTTTATTTTTATTCATCTGTATCCTCCTCACTTGAATAGTCAAAAAATAGCTCCGGGGCTAAAATATTTGCATCTAAATCTGTTATCTTTGTGAAATCACAGGGGGTTTTGTAGAGTTCTATGTGAATGTGGGGTCTGCTTGCTTCCGGGTGTTCTTCGAAAAAATCTCCGTCTATGGTGTGGAAGGTGGTATCGGTGTAGCAAGGGAAAACGGCACTTGCTGATAAGTCTTCGCTTTCCGTGTCGTTATCTATACTCGGTGCATAATAATTAACTCCCATATCCCCGCCAACAAGTCCTAAGGGAGTGCCTGCCGTGACCACTTGCGTGCCTACATAGGATGCACTTGAACAAGATATTTTGCATACATAACCGTCTTTGGTAAAGTCAAAATCCGTTCCGCTGTAGGCTGTGGATATGACATATTCAAAACCTCGTCCTTCACGCTGTGTCGCTTTACATAGTCCACCTATAGGGGCATAGATAACATCGCCTTCCTCTGCCGAAAGGTCTATTGCATAGTGGTAGGATTTAGACTTATTTATCTTCCCAAATACCACTTTTTTCTCGTTAGGCTCGGGTGGTTCATAGCTTAAAACAAGCTGTGCCCCAAAATGCTTGCTTATCCTATCGGATATTTTTTCGCCGTCCTTTAGTTCCAAAGGGAATTGGAGGTTTGCCAGCTCATAGTTGCCGTAGCTGTAGGTGTAATAAAATTGTTTTCGCATTTCCTCGTTTTTCTCCTCATCGTTGCTGAATTTGATCATATTGTGGTCTATAAGGTACTTTACGGAAAACTTTCTGCCGAAAAAGTATTTGTTAGACACATTGTTTTTTCCGAAGCTTGCGGTATAAATGCCACTTTCAAGGGTGTATTTGCTTGTGTCACTCTTTCCGTCATAGTTTTCTATAACTATGTTTTGGGTGTATGTGGCATTATGTAAGGACTTACAAGCCTTTTTCAGCTTATCCTTGCCCACAAATCCAATGTGGGACTCTATCCAACCGAGGTTATCGTCCTTGACTTGCATATAAGCAAGGGCGGCACGGTAATCATCCGTAGTCCAACGATAGTTTTCAAGCATCTCATCGGCAGAGTAGTAAAAGTGAGTAAAACCCTTTTGAGTGGGTCTGATGTTATCCCCGTCGCTATCCTCTCCCACCTTTACAAGGCAGTTGATATTCTCCACATCCAAGTCGTCAATCTTTGCCACATCCGGCTCCACATCTACCGCAAGAGCATATACATATTTGTATGTGGTATCTTTGCCGTAATTTTGCTTTGCGATATCCACAGCGGTCTTGCCTTTCCCAAACCAAGCATTTTGGCGGTTGTAATCGAGTTCCGAAAGGTATTTGATTATCTGTGTGGTGTCCAAAAGGGAAGAAGTATTCCAGATAAATCCTCCTATGGCAGCTACCACAGCACCACATATTGTGACGGTGACTATAACAAAAGACATTATTATCGCCATAAACTTAAGGGCGGCAGATTTTGCGGATTTCATCAGTAGACCGGCTATTTTTTTAGTGTTTTTAGCTGCCTTTGCACGGATAATTTCCGCTTTCCTACGGTTTTGAAGTCTGCGAAAGGCATTGAATTTTTGTGATGTGGTTTTAACTCCCGTTACTGTGTTTTTAATGGTTGTGGGAGCGTTTTTTATCGCTTTTGTTGTGCTGTTTACACCTTCTATAGCTTTATTTACACTATTTCTATCGGCTTTATATATTTCTTTGGCACGCTTTACACCCTCAACACCCTTAATTACATCATCCACGGCACGGAATGATAGGTCATCCTCCGCATTTTCTGATATACCGTCTTTAATACCATTTACGGCTGATTTGCCTACGGTGTTTATCATTTTGTGTACGGAAGCATTGGTATCGGAAATTACCGTTTTGACATTGGCTTTGAATTCTTCCTTTATACCTAAAGTGCTTGAATCTATCGCTTTTTTTGATCCTTGTCGATGTAATCGTCGAGCGTTTTCAACGCTTTCGGATTTAAGAATATCTGTGGCAGTTGCAACAGCTGTGACAGCCTTATCCGTTGCCTTTATGCCTTCATCATCTGTTTCCTGTAGGGTAGAATGAACAGTGTTTGCGGCACTTTGCTTTATAAGGGTAGAAGCAGTCTTACTATTCGGTGCTACAGTATCTTTGCTGTGCTTGTCCTTTTTAGCTTTATCCCTTAGCTTATCCTTAACAACTTGACCATACTTTGACCAAGTTTTTTCTTCGGTAGAAGGTGTATTTTCGCTTGTATTTACGATGTTTTCGCGGCTATTAACGGTTTCAACCTTATGCTCAATAACCGCTTGTTTATTGGTATCAAGCTTGTTTTCTTCCGTATCATCACGGTATGTGACTATATCGGCAGTATCGGCTGATTTATTGATATTTGCCTTTGCTTTTTCAAGCTGTGTCCTGTGAATAGCCTGTTCATACCGTGATTTATGCTCCGTGGGTTCTTCAGGTTTTGTGTTTGCATACTCCCCAAAGCTTGCAGTCACGGCATAGTCGTGCTTATTGGATATGATACTATCGGCATAAGTTCGCTCAATTACTGTGGCATTTTCATTTTTTGAGGAAATATTTCTTTGCTGTCTATTTTTAAGCTTTTCCTTTACTTTTTTGTTGTAAATATTATTGCTTTGCTGTGGTTTGTTTTCGTTCTTGTTTTCTTGTAAAAACGAATTATCTTTAATAACAGAACCCTTATTTTCAGCCTTTACAACACTTATGCTTTTATCCCTAATAACATCACTTTTAAGCTCCGGTCTGACAACATCAACCCTTGAACTTTCCTTAATAATGCCGTTTTTAACTCTCTTCCAACGGCTTTTAACCTCCGATTTTGTTTCTGTCCTTATCCCCTCAAAGTACTGAGGTTTTACAATCCCCTCATTACTCTCCGGTTTTACAATATCGGTAGAATTATGTTCCCTTACAACTCCCTTATCATTGCCACTTTTAACAATTTCCCTCTGTTTTTCCTTGATCCTCGCCTTTTTAACTTTCTCAAAGCCTTTTGTAGGTGAGGTTTCTTCTTTAGCCTCATTCGTTCCATACCTTATTCTCCCGGAGTAGTCCCTAAAGGTAGCCTTTTCTTCGACTACCTTTAGCACATCCTCCTTTCCCTTAACAGCCTTGCTTTGACTGCTTTCAACCTGTTCCTTGTTTACATTCTCAGTATTCTTTTTTACGGCTTTAGAACTATTGTTCTCCTTGATAATGTCCTTCATTTTCCAGTTCCTCCGCCTTGTACTTCATTATGTCGCTGAGTTTACTTGTCATCATACGGTAAAGCTGTGTATCTCTCGGGAAGTTATCCACAAAGGGAACTATACTATTGCCGGCAAATAACAATCCTTGCCCGGGATTGGCATTGGTGACAAATGACAGCTGCGTAGGGGATATGTTTAGTATCTCCGCAAGCTTTGTTCTGTCCTGTGGTGCTTGATTTAGCATAAGCACATAGTCACTGTTTGATAACATCTTGCTTGCAAGCTGACTTTCCAAAAGGTCTGCGATATTCTGGGTTATCCCGGTACATATAGCACCATACTTTCTGGCACGCTTCCATAGGCTTGCCAAAAACTGTGCAGAAAAGGGATTGCTAAAAAGCAAATGTGCTTCATCTACCACAATCCAAGTAGTTTTACCTATAAGCCGGTTACTAACAACTCTGTTCCATATTTGGTCAAGAATAACAAGCATTCCCAATGTTTTAAGTTGGTCACCTAACTCCTTAATATCAAATACCACAAAGCGATTATTCACATTGATATTTGTCTTGTGTGCAAAAAGATTAAAAGAACCCGAAGTATATAATCCAAGCACCTTTAAAAGATTTTCCTTTTCGGGCTGTAGTTCCTTAATGTTGATTTTCTCTAAAGCATTATAGAAGTCTACTAAAGTGGGCATTTCGGCATTTCTTTTCTTGAAATAACTTTTATAGAGGTCTGTCAATACTCTATCTACAAGTGTCCTCTCCGCACCTGTAAGTCCCGCACCGCTTTCTTTGGTAACTATCACATCAAGAAAACTGAATAGAAACTCTGTTTTAAAGGATAATGGGTTATTAGCTTTGTTCTCATCCTCATCACCGCCCGAATAATCAGCCGATATATCCAAGGGATTGAAAAATGTGTCGGTGTCGTTTGATATTTTTATTATCTCCCCGTCAAAGTTCTCAAACAGTGTTAAATACTCACTTTCCGGGTCGATAACGAGTATTTCATCGTCTTCCGAGTTAAGCATAACATCCACAAGACAGCGTTTTGTAGAGAAGGATTTACCCGAACCGGGAGAACCAAGCACAAATCCCGCAGGATTTTTAAGTGCTTTTCTATCGAAAAAGATAAGGTTACGGGATAAAGCGTTTAATCCGTAATACATACCACCCGTATCAAACAATTCCTGTGTTGTAAATGGAATAAATATGGCTTGTGCAGCCGTTGTCAGCGTTCGCCTTATTTGTATCTCATTCCTTGCAAATGGAAGAGTTGCATTAAGTCCGGCTTCTTGCTCGCAAGCGATAGGCGATAATTCACACCCAAAGGCTCTTGCTTTTCCTTTTAGCTTTTCTACATTTTCTTGTAGTTCTTCATAAGTTCTTGCAGATGTAAACACCAATATAGAGCCTTGAAATAGTCTTTGATTTTTATTCTGCATATCGTCAATGAGCATATTTGTTTCACTTATATGCCTTTTTAAGTGTTGTGGTATCATTTCCGGGTCTGTACCTTGTTGCAAAAGCTTTTGCTGTCTGTTACACTTATCTTGCTCCATAAAAGCAAGCTTTGTTTTCACCATATCCATTGCAGAGGCATTGTCCATTGAATTTGTATGAATATTTATGGTTGAATTACAAGGTATTTCAGCCAAAGCATTCAAAAGTTTATCCGATAGATCAGAGGGTAATTTTTTAATCATCAACACCTGTCCGAAATAATCCCCAAATTCAAAATAAGTCTGCTTGCTATTCGGCTTAAAATCAAAATAGTAAGGGGTAATAAAATCTTTCGTGCAAAGCCCCGTACCTAAAAGGTCGGTGTAGTTAAACTTCATAGGCTCATTGGGGTTTAGAATAGAATTCATATATTCAAGCCTTTCCGCTCCCGAAATGCTCATCACATCACAACCAAGGCTTTTCAGCTGACTTGTAATATCAGCCTCAATCCTTAAAAGTGCGGGGTATGCTACTTCAAAATTGTCGGCAGTTATACCGAAGGTTATATATTTCTCTCTAACGATGGAATTTTGTCCTTGCAACGCCTTTTCCTCAAGCATTGTGTTGTATTCCTCACGGAGGTTATTGTGCTTATCATCACGCATAGGGAAAAGCATATTTGACTTGAAATTTTCAATATCAATTCGTCTGTTATGCACGGTTATTTGTACATTTATATCGGGGGAAAAGTAGTTGAGGATTTCGCAATATCTTGAAAAAATCTCGATTTGTTCATCTCTTTGTGCTACTTGATAGTTAATATCGCTAAACTTTATTGTTCTTGAAAAGAAATCATCCCCACATTGACAAGTTCCGTTTTCCATCATAAGCTTATAATGCAAAGTATCTTGACAGGTCTTAGGTGCTGCCTCCGCCTTTAGTTTCTTCTTTTTCTTCTTGTTTCTCTTTTCTGCCGACTCTTTCTGCTGTTGCAATTGCTTTGTACGCTGCTTTTCTTTTTCTTTGAGGGCTTTGCGTTGAGATTTCAACAAGGTCAAACTCTCTTTGCGTTGTTCTTCGTACCTTTCCTGAAACACGCTTTTCTTTGCCATTAGGTCTATCACTCTCCTTTTCTTCGTTCTGCAATTCCGTGTAATAATCTCTGTATTCTTCCATTTCTATCGGTGGTAAGTTGCCTTTTGTTTCATAGGTCCTCTTATTCTTTCCAAACATCGCCTTGATTTTTATGGCAATAAATTTTTCAAAGGTATATCCACCTTTTTTTATAAAACCCACACAAAAAGCCGGGGTAACAATAGCCATAGTGGTATAGGTTGCAATATCGTTGTTGATATTGCGTAGCAATAAAAATGTAGGCACTCCACACCCAAGGGCAAAAGCACCGCAGACAAGCTGACGGATAGAAAGACCTGCGACAATACTTTCTTTATAGTCCTTTATTTCCTCAGGCACTCTGACTTCAATACTCATCACATCGCCCCCATTATCTGTTTAACTATCTTTCCGCTACTAAACACCGACACCGCAAGCACCGCCGTGTATATGATGTTTTGCAATAGGAATGAGTTTATAAACACACTTATATCCATAGCCGTAGCATCGTAGGACTTTATAAAAGAACCCATCAATGCTTGATAAATCAAAAAACAAGCTACAATCGTAGAACCTTGCAAACACACAGAAGCAAACCCTTTAAGAAAGTTAATAGCAGTTTGCCTGAAATCCTGACTTGCAAGTGTAGCCAAAGGGATAGGCGAGAGTAAAAGCATAAGCCAAAGTTCAAAAGCACGGAAAATAACTGTTATACTGATAATTCCCGACACGATATGAACGAAGAGCCAACATACAAACACCACGATGTAAGTAAAAATCTTATTAAAGAATCCCATTTTATCAATGGCGTTTGCAATGGCAATAACCTGTGTTTCTTGAACCCCCACACCAAAGTTGTAATTAGCATTTGTTATCATACCGTTTCCAACAGATGCAGCTGTAGCCTCGATACCGTTTAAAAGAGCCGGAATGTTACAGAAAACTACCGAAAATACAGCAAACTTTATGAGTATATGTGCCGGAAGCTTAATACTCCCAAGCCCGGCTTCCCCACCGTTAGCACGGTTCACCATAGCCACAAGTTCTAAAAGCATAAATAGTGTAAGCAAGGATGCACCCACCGCAAAAACCGAATTCTTCATCAAATTGACAATAGTAGTGTTGGTAGTGGAATTGTACTCCCCGAGGGTTTTGGTCAAGGATGATGAAATGGTGTCCCCAAGAGAAAGATTACAGAGGTCGGAAATCATAACTTCAATAAAACTCATACTTCACCTCCGCAGGGTGAGGAAGACCTCACCCCCAAACCACTACTCAAATCAGCTTGTAGCCATAGTTAAATCAAGTGCCCCGATAGCAACTCCTGCGGCGATGATAATAGCACCACCCAAGATCTGCCAAATTGCGTTACCGATACCGGGTCCGTTGGAGTCCTTGATACTCATACCGAGGGTTACAAGTCCCCACACAGCCCACAAACCACCGCCTGCGGTTGCCGCCTTGCTTAACAGGTTCTTAGCGGTAGTTATAGCAGTCGCTCCGCCACCTGCCGCTTCTGCCGCAAATGCATTCATACAGAACACCGTCATAATAAGCACGGCTGTTGAGCCGACAACTCGCCAAACTTTCGTCATTTTCTTATCTTTAAGTTCATTTTTCGTTAAATTTCTCATAGATTTTCCTCCTGTATTTTTAATAGTGTTTCTTCATCAATTGAATTTATGTTGTTTTCCCCATTGGAAAGGAATACGATGTCCTCATTCGTGATGACATAATCATTGAGGTTGAACTCATCTTTCTTATTATTTTCCGTTGCTTTTTTATAGTCGGATATTTTAAACATAAATTCCTCGTTTGCATCACCCGTTTGTTTGTATCTCGGATGCTTTGTATAGTTGTACTTCTTTGACTTAAAAGGTTTTAAGCCCCTTATAAACAAGATACATTCCCCATTGTCAAGCCTACCCACTTCATCGGGAGTGATAAGTTCTCTGCCTAAAATCTGATTTTGTAAGCTGAAAGAGCCTTGTTGTCCCTTTGTGGTACTGCTTGATTTATGACTAATTGTTGCTTTACCAACTCTCTCGGATATATTTTTCATAGTGGAATTTTCACCACTTCCCAAAAACAATGTAGTATCACAGTTGCCTACGATAGTGCCGGCTTGTTTATCGTATAAAGCCTCTATTTGAGCCATATTTTGCACAATAACATCCACAGAAATTTCCCTTGACCTGATTATTGAAATTATTTTCTCGAAATTTGGAATTTGTCCGATGTTACTGAACTCATCAAGCAAACACCTAACATGAACCGGCAATCTGCCGTGATACTCATTATCTGCTTTATCACATAATTCCTTGAACAACTGGCTATACATCATATTTGCAAGAAAGTTAAAAGTTGAAACCTTATCATCAATGATGATAAACAGTGCCGTCTTCTTATCCCCCACAGTAGAAAGCTCCATTTCATCGTACATTGTCATCTCTCTTACTTCGGCAATATCAAAGGCGGAAAGCCTTACACCGCAACTTATAAGTATGCTCTTTGCTGTTTTGCCGGCAGACATTTTAAACTTCGTATATTGAGTAACCGCAAAGTGTTCCGGCTGAGGTTCTATTATTACTTCGGGCTTTTCAGTTATCTTGTACTTCTTGTTAAACTCAACAGTTCCAAGCTTTAATTCCTCAAAAGCAAAGTCAATTGAATTCATAAAGTTCTCATCATTTTCCTTTACTTCCATAGCGTTGAGCATTCTCAAAAGTGAAGCAAAGTTATGTTGCTTCTTATCGCATTGGTAATAGATATACCCGATAAGTGCCATATATAAGAGTCTTTCAGAATTTTCCCAAAAGGGATCGCTTGACTTCTGACCTTTTTCATTGGTCGAGTTTATCAATATATCCACAAACACCTTTATGTCTGCCTCGTTTTTTATAAATGTGAAAGGGTTATAACGCATAGACTTTGAAAAATCCACGGTATTAAAAACCTTGATTATATAGCCATCGTCTGCAAGAACTTTACCGACCTCATTCAAAACAGTTCCTTTTGGGTCTGTTACCACATAAGACGAGTGAAGCTGTAATAAATTGGGCTTTATGAAAAACCTTGTCTTGCCCGAACCCGAACCACCTATAACAAGTACATTGTTGTTACGCATTGTTTGCCTTGTATTAAGGCTCATTTGCTCTGTTTCGGTAAAAATCATATTGTTGTCTTTGTTTTCTTTGTCTCTGAACTTTTCTATATCCGCAGATGTACCCCAATCAGCCGAACCGTGTTCTATACCCGGCATTATCTTTTTTTTGCAGAATATCTTGTATATAACGGCAAGAGAGTAGAAGAACACAGCCACACCGCCTACAAGCAAAGATTTAAGATTAAAGCCAAGGCTCACCGTTTCAAACGCTTTGGATATGGCGGTCAGTTTTGTGTTTAAATCTCCATCTGTTGTGAAATAAGCATAGCCACAAACATTCCCCACATACAACGGAATTATCCCAATCAATATGTATAAGGGCATTTTTCTGTCTTTCATCGTGTTCTGTCCTCTCTTTGCTTGTTCTGTTCCTGCGTGTTCACCTTATCCATAAGCTTTGTGTTTCGCTTTAGAAGTTCAACAAGGTCGATTTTAGGCTGTTTATATTCCTTCGATATGGTCTTTTTATATGTCTGTTCCACAAGTACGGCATCTTTGCTTTGATAGAGCAATCTGTAACCACCGTCTTTTTCGGGCTTTACGGCAAATGCAAGTCCTTCTTTTTGGCAGTTCTTACAGAAATCCGTAAACTGCTTTTTATCTTCAATCACTTCGCTCAGTTTTAGATCTCTGCCTTTACGAACCAATTCTTGTACGCTTTTCTTACCTGTTTCTTGCCGCTTTTGTGCCGCTTTGCTATAAGCTTGACTGTCAACGGACACAACACCTCGCCATATATTACTGCCCAAAAATTTCAGCAGTTTCTTTATCGTACCTGTTACAAGTCCTTGTCCCTGTTCTTCAAGCATTTAATCACATCCTTTCATTCGCTTATTGGGGGAAGTCTTGCTTCAACGCACATTTCAACCACCTCCTTTCATGGCTAAAACCCTGTCTATAGTTACCTTTCCGGTACTTTTCTTTTCTTCAAAAGTAAACTCCGCACCGTTTAAATCATCTATCATAGAAAACTCCGATTTTGCCTTGTCGATTATCGTTTCAAAGTTATCGTTTTCAAGAATACAATCGTCACAAAGGTCATTTATAAGACGAATGGTTTTCTTAATATCCTTGGTTTCTGCCGCATAGGAACATATATTCTCTTTCGCTTTAACCACGGGTCTTAAAACCATCGGATCGTATTCGACGCAGCTATGGTCATTAAAATAGCTTGCAATATCATCCGCCTTATCTTTAAAATTCACTTCATAGTCAAGCAACTTGAGCAAAAAATCTGCTTTTTCCTCCGGGTCTTTTATACTCAAATAGTCATTTCTGACAGACGGAGAAACAAGATTGTTAATATCAAATGTCATATATCCTCCTTAAATCAAATTTCCCTTAGCCCGCAGTACTCTTTCAAGATATGTGTCATCATATTCACGCTGTTGATAGTTGTTAAACGAATTGGGCTTTGGTAATAATTTCGTATCAACAGTTTTTGGCTTAGTGCCTTGCATTTCTGTCGTATTGAGTGTAAAAAGCGAGTTGTACAGCGATGAAATCAAATATTTACGCATATTTCTCACAGGCTCAGTCATTGCCATAAGAGACTCAAGAACTGCACAAATATGATCTTCAGTAAGTTTCATAAATACAGACCTTACAACCTCTTGCGAGTATTCGTGACCGCAGATAATGTACGGCTTATTTCCTTTAGCAGTTACAACATCACAGATAATGTTAAAAGCCTCGAAATACATACTCTGCCACTGATATCCCTCCGTATTTAAGTTTACTTTAAACTTTCCGTTTTCAAGTATGTCCTCTGTTTCCAAACTCGGAATTTGATTAAAAATATTGATGTTTTCGGCTATCTTCTCCCTCAATCTATCTCTCTCTTGCCTATAAGCATCTTTGTCAGCAACGATAGATTGATTGATGGATTTATTAATATGATTTTTATTAATATGATTTTTTATATTTGATTTATATATATGTTTTTCATCGACATTATGTCGATACATGTTTGAACATTTTGTCGATTCTTGATTTGACATTATGTCGATACATGTTTGAACATTTTGTTCATTCTTGTTTTGACATTCCGTTGAAACTTGATTCGACATTTTGTCGAAACTGTGAGAAACAGTAGCAGTAACAGCTTTTTTTTCTGTTTTTAAAGCATTCAACTTTTCAATCCCTCTCGTAATGAGCTCAGCCAAAACTGTCATATTTTCAGTCAATTTAAAATATTTCTTCGCCGGCATACCTTTCCTGACGGTATCAATCAATCCAATCTCTTCAAGGTTATTGATAAGAGCTTTTTGCTGTCTCTGGGAAAGACCGGTAGACACCTCAATATCCAAAGCCGTAGCGTAGAAATACCCATTATCATCAAGCATTCCTTTCTCGCAATAATAGTTGTGCTTTGAAATAAGTGCCTGAAACAAAAGTGCTTCATTATTCCCTATAGCGTGAATAAGGGGAAGGCTCACACTGATGTTGTGGCTCTGATTTAAAATTCCGTATATCGTTGCAGTTATATTCATATCGTTGTACCTCTCTTTATTGTCTGCGGCACCAATAGCACCGCAGACATATTTTTTAACCTTTAACCTTTGGTATTACATTCGCATAAGCTCTCTTGTAAGTTCTCGTGCCGGCATTGTCATATATATCCGACATGCTCTCAATTTCGAGATACTTATTATTCGCAAGTAACTTCATAAAAAACTTAATATCATCGGGTGTTCCCATAACTCTAACTTTGACCATTACATTTCCTCCATTTCAAAAAACATTTCATCATCTTCCATAAGTTCGTTTATATCCTGTATAAACTTTTCAATATTTATCGTATAAAGCATATTTACACAAAGCACATATCCTGTTATAATAAGCTCATTAAGAGCCTCTTCAACTTCTTTAATGGTAGCTCCGCTCTTAAGAGCCAAAAACTCTATCGGAACCAAATACCTAACAGGCAAGTCGATCATGACTGAATACAAACCAATAGCATTTAAAGAAAGCTCTTTTTCAAATTTATTTGAACAATACATTTTTTATCTCCTTTAAAAAACAAAAAAGGAACAGTAAGCTTACATTTAGCGTAAGCTCTGTTCCTTTATAGGTATATTTTTTATTAAGTTTTTAATGTGTTAAGTGAAGAATATCACCTCCATAAATATATAATACGAGCATTAAAAATGCTCCCCATTTTTTCTTAAACCCCCTTGTTTACTAAAGTTTATCTGACTTATGCTAATTATATCAAATGCGTATACTTGCAAGGTAGTGAAAATCAGGTAGAATAGCAAGTAAGAATGAAAAAAACACCTAATGAAAAACAAAAATAGTCAGCCCTATGGGCTTCCTTCCCCTCCCGGGGTGGGTACCTCTCCGATGCAACTTCCGTTGCATACCCTCCCCTTTCAAGGGAGGCTTTTCCGTTACCTCAAGTTTTGTTTTTATTTCTTACTTTGTTGTCATTTCAAAATATGTCGCCATAACTTCCCACGTTGTCACATCGACACCCAAGCCTCGCCTGAACAGCCGCAGCTGACGGAGAGGTGGCAGCTTTAGCTGACGGAGAGGTCCCGCTGTAGCGACAAATTTGTAATTATAGAAACAAATGCCGGAAAATCAATTTTTTCGCGTTAGCTAAAAATTGATTTGGGTCAACAAATTTAGCTCAACAAATTTGTATTTATCAAATCCAATGAACTTAAAATCCTTTCTATGCAAAGCTAAAAATCTATTTTCACCCACAATTCCCCTCTATAAACCATTAGAAAATTAAAAAACTTTTTTTATTTTCTAATCTAATTTTAATATTCACTTTATCCTATGTGCAACTTCCACAATCCATAGTCTTCTATTTGCCTTTTTGACACTTTCTATTGGTTAATTTTATATAAACGGCCTCTTCTTTTTTCTAATGAAATTCTAATATTTCGATTTTTAGTTAATTTTCACTAAAATTCTCTTTAAATATATGCAACACCCACTATTACTTGTGTGAGTTTTTAACATTCTCTACAGCTCTCTTGTGCGTTTTGCACAATTTTCATCGTAATTCTTAGCTATTTTTTCCATTTTATTTTTTTAAATTTTATAATATTATTCTCTCCGTTGGCGAAATAAATCGCCGTAGGTAACGATTATAAAGAGTAAAAGGTATTGGAGGAAAAAAAAATGAATTTACTCAAAAGGATCACAGCATCGGCACTATCACTTGCAATCACAGGTTCCCTGTTGGTATCTACCACCATGGCAAGCACAACAACAAGTTGGAACTTCAAAGACTCTTCATTCAAGAGCCTGGGAACTATAAGCTCAAACATATCTGTTGACAATCTCGACCTTTATGCCAACAGTTCAAAGACAATGAGCGTTGTATCCGATAGTCAAACATTAAGCGGTACATCTTATACATACGCTTTGGCAACAGGCGGTGCAGGTGCCGTTAACTCATCAAGCAGATACAGAGCTGTGAGAATACCCGTTACAAAGAACGGAAGCAATGTTATCAAAGTAACTATGAGATCTACGGGTTCTTCTTCAAGAAGCCTTGTTATAGGTAATGCTAACGGCGGTACATTCACAACACTTACCGCAGGTACATCCATAAGCACACAGACATATACATATACAGGTAACAACTCTGTTGTATATCTTTACTCAAACAACAGCAACATAAACATTTACAAGATACAGGTAGACTCCAGTGATTCTTCCTCATCTTCAAGCAGCAGCTCTTCAAGTAGCTCATCATCAAGCAGCAGCTCATCTTCAAGTTCTTCTTCAAGCTCCACAGCTTCAAGCGGAACCATAACAGTTGACGGAAGCGGTAGCTATACCACACTTGCGGCTGCATACGCAAAAGCAAGCAGCGGTTCCACCATTTCTTTGGGAAGCGGTACATTCTATGAGACAGCTACAACAAAGGTAACAAAGAAGGTTTCAATAGTAGGTGCAGGTCAGTCAAAGACTACACTCAACTACTCAAAAATGAGCACAAGCGACTCCGCAAGAGGTATACAGGTTTCCGCAACGGGTGCTGTTATACAAGACCTTGCCATAACACAGGCAGGAGATAACGGTATCTATATAAGCGGTGCAAGCAACACTGTTAAGAACGTTACTATCACAAAGTGCCAGGATACAGGTCTTCAGATCTCCAACGGCGGATCCGGCAACACTATATACAATGTAACATCCAACTACAACTATGACGATAAGACAAGTGGCGAGAACGCTGACGGTTTTGCTGTTAAGCTCGATGTAGGTAGCGGCAATGTTCTTCAGTACTGCTACGCTAACTATAACTCGGATGACGGTTTCGATTTCTACAGAGCAGGTTATCCCGTTAAGCTCTACAACTGCCAGGCTAACTACTCAGGCGTAGGCGAAGGTAACGGTAACGGCTTTAAGATCGGCGGAGACTACTCTGCAGACAACCACTACCTTGAAAGCTGTTCTGCAACAGGCAACGCTAAGCGTGGCTACGACCAGAACAACAACACCGGTGCTCTTACATTGGTAAGCTGTACAGGTACTAAGAACAACGTTAACTTCTATATAACGATATCCTCAAGTTACAGCTGCGGAACACATACATTAAAGAACTGTGTATCCAGCAACGGAACAAACAAGGACGTTATAAAGAATGCTAACTGCTCGGGTTGTACATTTAACACCTGATAAGTGTATAACACCCCGGTAATAACATATTGACCCCCAAAAACAAAACCCGAAGGCAACTTCGGGTCTTGTTTTTTCTAAAGGGTACCTCTAAAAAGTGCTATTGAAGTAAAATTGAGATAGCTTGTTCGAGGACTAGGAAATGGCTCGAAGCCAATGTAGAGCATTGGTGAGAGACATTGACGACGTACTCGGGCAAGATAGCCAATTTTACGATTT
>JAFSVK010000149.1 GCA_017444985.1 Bacillota bacterium | reverse complement strand
TATTGAAGTAAAATTGAGATAGCTTGTTCGAGGACTAGGAAATGGCTCGAAGCCAATGTAGAGCATTGGTGAGAGACATTGACGACGTACTCGGGCAAGATAGCCAATTTTACGATTTATGAGTTTTTAGAGGTGCCCTATAGATTTTTAATATCATATTTGTTTATTGACCGTCTTATATTCGTTATCAAAGCGAAAAAAAGGACAATCATCGTACTTCATAAGCTTTTCCGCATCGTCCATATCTATATCCACACAGCAGAAATACTCTTCGTACTCCTCATCATAGACATAGTTATAGCACATTTTACAATCCTTCATCTTCTCCCTCCGGAGTGGTTTTGTAATAGGCTTCAAGCCTGTATATGGGTTGACCCAGCCCCGAAAACTTTTCCTCGTACTCCGTCATAACATTGTCTTTAAAGTCGCTGTTATGCAGGTCAAGAGAGATATTGTGCAATCTCCAAAGCTTATCGGAAAACTCATTCAGAGAAAACTCAAAAAGTATCATATTGTCTGTTTTCAGAAAGACCTCGCCACCCTTTTCTCCAAAGAGACTTTCGTATCTTTCAAGAAAATTCCTGTGGGTGAGCCTTCTTTTTGCCCACTTCTTCTTTCTGTGCCAAGGGTCGCAGAAGTTTATGTATATCCTTCTTGTTTCCCCTGTGTCGAAAATATCGTTAAGCTTTTCCGCATCCCAAAGGCAAAATCTCACATTGCTTATTTGCGCCTCTCTCACCTTTTTAAGGGCTGTAACGATTATCTGTTTTTCTCTTTCTATGCCTATAAAGTTTATATGGGGGTAGAGGGCTGCCATTTTGGATATGAAACCGCCTTTACCGCAACCTATCTCAATATATATGGGTGCGGTATTATTAAAGGCTTTCTGCCAACTGCCCTTTAACATTTGGGGCTCTTCTATAAATGCGGTATTTTCCGCTATCTCCTTATCTGCCCACTTCTTCTTTCTGTATCTCATTTTATTATCTCCGCTATTTTGTCCGCAATAAGGGCATAGTCATTAAGCTTAAGGCTCTCTCCCCTTACTCTTGCATCATATCCGCACTCTTGTATTATATTTTCCGTTTCTTCCTTGCCAAGACCCAAGCCTGCCGTGGAATAGAGGCAGTTTACAAGGGTCTTTCTTCTTTGGGAAAATGCCGATTTTATAATACGGAAAAGAAGCTCTTCATCCTTTACCTTTACGGTAGGCTCTTTTAAAATATCGAGCCTTATTACCGCAGAGTCCACATTTGGCTTTGGCATAAAGCAGTTTCTGGGTACATTTGCGGCAAGATAGGCTTCGGCATAGTACTCCACATTTAAAGACAGGGAACCGTACTCCTTTGTGGAGGGGGCGGCACTCATACGATATGCCACCTCCTTTTGTATCATGACCGTTATACTCTCCAAAGGCAGATGCTCTTCAAGTATGTTCATTATAATGGGAGTAGTGATGTAGTAGGGAAGATTTGCCACCATCTTAATATGTTTATGGGGATATTTCTCTATTACGGCAGTTATATCCAGCTTTAAAATATCCTCGTTTATGATCTCGATGTTGTCAAAGTCCTCCAACAGCTCCTCAAGTATGGGTATAAGGGTTCTGTCTATCTCTACCGCTATAACCTTTCCCGCTTTTGCGGCAAGGGCTTGTGTAAGGGTGCCTATACCCGGGCCCACCTCTATTATAACATCGTCCTTTGAAACAGAGGCGGCATTTACTATCTTTTCCAGCACTCTCTCGTCCACAAGAAAGTTTTGCCCGAAATTCTTTTTAAAATTAAAGCCGTAGTGTTCTATTATTTTTTTTGTTTTGTATGCAAGAGATGCATTTTCGGGAAATTTATATATCATAAGCTTATAATTTCTTCAGCCTTTTCTTCGGCAGCCTTTAAAGCTTCGGCTATTTTTGAAGGGTCCTTTGCCCCTGCCTGAGCCATATTGGGTCTGCCACCGCCGCCACCGCCGCAAACGGTAGCCGCACTCTTTATTATCATACCTGCGTTAGCGCCCTTCTTTACAGCCTCATCCGAGCACATTACCACAAAGCTTACCTTTCCGCCCAACTCCGAGGCAAGAACTATAACGCCCTTTACCTTGTCCTTTATCTTATCTCCCATATCTCTGAGAGATGCCATATCCATATTGTCTGTCTTTGCGGAAACGAAGGGTACACCGTTTATTTCCTTTGCGTTTTTAACTATATCATCTGCAAGGGAGCCGCTAAGCTTAGACTTAAAGCCCTCAAGCTCGGAGGATATCTTTTTGTTTTCGCTTAAAAGCGCCTCTATCCTTGCAAGTATATTTTGAGGTGTAGCCTTTAATTTAGCGGATATCTCCTTTATGAGAAGGCTTTCTTTCTCGTAGCTTTCAAGAGCACCTCTGCCTGTGATAGCCTCTATTCTTCTTGTGCCTGCCGCAACACCGTTTTCGGATATTATTCTGAAAGAACCTATTTGTGCGGTATTTGAAACATGGGTACCACCGCAGAATTCCACTGAGAAATCTCCTGCCTTTACTACCCTTACCACCTCTCCGTACTTCTCACCGAAAAGAGCCATTGCACCCAGTTTTCTCGCTTCTTCAAGGGGAAGTTCCATAACTTCCACGGGTATTGCGGAAAGTATTTTCTCATTTACTATCTTTTCTACCTTTTCAAGGTCTTCCTTGCTTACAGCCTCAAAGTGGGTAAAGTCAAATCTTAATCTGTCGGCATCCACGGAAGAACCCGCCTGCTCTATATGAGAGCCAAGCACCTGTCTTAAAGCGGCTTGAAGAAGGTGAGTAGCGGTGTGGTTTCTGCAAGTATCTCCTCTTAATTTCTCGCATACCAAGGTGTCTATGCTGTCGCCTACCTTTATTTCACCCTTAAGCACTTTACCTTTGTGAAGGAATTTATTACCGCCGAATTTTGTGACCTCAACTATTTCTATCTCGCAATTATTTGATACTATCTTACCCTTATCGCCTACCTGTCCGCCCATTTCGGCATAGAAGGAAGTTTTATCGGGTATCAAGTAAACCTCTTCGCCCTCTTTAACACTTGTTTTTACGGTATCATCGCTTACAAGGGCAAGTACCTTGGCACCCTTAAAGACGGTATCCGTATAGCCTACAAACTCCGTACTCATGGAAGCGTCAAGGCTGTGGAATACAGTCTGCTCAGCACCCATGTAGGTATCTGTCTGTCTTGCGCCTCTTGCTCTTTCTCTCTGCTGCTGCATAGCGGCTTTGAAGGCATCCATATCCATTTCCATGGACTCTTCTTCAAGTATTTCCTGCATAAGCTCCACAGGGAAGCCGTAGGTGTCGTAAAGCTTGAAGGAGTCCTCCCCTCCAAGTACCTTTCCGCCTTCCTTCTTGATATTTTCTATCATATTTTTAAGGAGGCTCAAACCTGTGTCTATGGTAGTGGCAAATCTTGTTTCTTCGTTTTCGAGTATGTTAAATATATGCTTTTTCTTTTCTTCAAGCTCGGGATATGCCTTTGAGGAGTTTTCTATTACCACCTCACATACCTTACCCATGAAATTACCCTCTATACCCAAGAGCTTGCCGTGTCTTGCGGCTCTTCTCAAGAGGCGTCTGAGTACATAGCCTCTTCCCTCGTTTGAAGGAAGTACACCGTCCGCGGTCATAAAGGATACGGAGCGTATATGGTCTGTTATAACTCTTACGGAAACGTCCTTTTTCTCGTCCTCACCGTACTTACATTTAGCCAGCTCACACACCTTATCTCTTATGGCCTTTACCGTATCCACATCAAATATGGAGTTTACCCCCTGCATAACAGTGGCTATTCTTTCAAGACCCATACCCGTATCGATATTGGGATGTGCAAGGTTTGAGTAGGAGCCGTCTTCTTCCTTGTTAAACTGTGTAAATACCAGGTTCCATATCTCCATATACCTGTCACAATCACAGCCTACGGTACAATCGGGCTTTCCGCAACCGTACTCTTCACCCTTGTCGTAATATATCTCCGAACAAGGACCGCAGGGACCTACACCATGCTCCCAGAAGTTATCTTCCTTGCCCATTCTGAATATTCTGTCTTTGTCAAGGCCTATTTCCTTGTTCCATATATCAAAAGCCTCGTCATCATCTTGATATACCGATACATAAAGTCTGTCCTCGGGAAGTTCCACTACCTTTGTGAAAAACTCCCACGCCCAGCTTATAGCCTCTCTTTTGAAATAATCCCCAAAGGAGAAGTTTCCGAGCATCTCGAAAAATGTGCCGTGACGGGCTGTTTTTCCCACATTTTCAATATCGCCCGTTCTTATACACTTCTGACAGGTAGTCACTCTTTTTCTCGGAGGTACCTGTTGCCCCGTAAAGAAGGGCTTTAAAGGTGCCATACCCGAATTTATAAGAAGAAGACTCTTATCGTTTTGGGGTACAAGGGATGCGCTTGCAAGCCTTAAATGCTCCTTTGTTTCAAAAAAAGAAAGATATTTCTCTCTGATCTCGTTTACCGACATAAATTTCATGTTTTTTCCTCCAATATTAAAGCCCCCATCCAAAGGACAGGGGCGAATAGTCGCGGTACCACCCTGATTTACGCCAAAAGGCGAACTCAAGCGGACTTTTAACGCTGTTCCGAGCGGTGCCTTTTAGCACACAGAAAAGCAAAACGCTTCTATGGGTAGCTTCAAGATCGGAAATATAAATGCTTGCACCACCGCATTCTCTCTGAAATATCCTATCGATCCCTACTTATCCCTCTTGAAAGGGTATTATAATTCAATTACTTGTGATTTGTCAATACCTAATTGGTTATTGGGCAATTTTAACTTTCTTTCCCGAAAAAGCTATGCCTATTTTCAGTATATTTGAAATATTCTCTGCTTTCATCTCCCTGTCGTAGCCTTTACTTTCTATTTGTTGAAGAGCCTCTTGCGACAATGTATCAAGTTCCCTTTCCTTTAAGCCCTTAGCCCATTTCAACTCCATAATTATACCCGTATCTTTAATGTTTTTAGGTATAAGGCTTATATCATACCTACCCTCACCCGACTCTCGGTTTGAGCGTATATCATACCTATTATCCATAAGTGCCACAAGCCCCAAAAGAAGCCCATGATAAAAGCTCTCCGCACTCCCGTCGTAAAAGCTTACGGTCTTTTCAAGGTACTCTCTTATACCCTCTTGTAATTTCTCACTGCTTGATAAATATAAACTCTCCGCTATTTTGTTGGCTGTGGCTCTGCCTACGGCACCTGTTCTTATTAAGTGTGCCAAAACCTCACTTTTATATACCGCAGCTATCTCACGGTTTGGTACGGACACCCTACAAAGCCAAGTTCCGTCATCTTTAAGCTGTTTCTCCCCTGTTTTTAAATAGCCTGCCACCAAAAGAAGGCTGTATATATTTTCGGGTTCTTCGGTAAGGGAGCTGTATACCACATCTCTGTCGATCCTTGCAACTACCTCTTCACCTCGCAAAAGACGGTAAAGATCCTCTTCTATGTCTTTGGCGGAGGTAGTCAGTACCTCTTCAAGTATTTCGTTTTTCCCCGTATTCACCCAGTAGGGTCGAGGTAAATATCCTTTTGATATATAATTTATAACAGACCAAGGGTTGTATACTTCTCTGTTTCCGAAAATATAGCCGTTATACCAGTTTTTGACCTCTTCTTTTTTGTCCTCGGCATCATAGTATTTAAGCATCTGCCAAACTTCCTCTTCCGTAAAGCCGAAGAAGATATTGTATTCGTCATCTATAAGGGAGTTTACCGTCAGATTGTTTAATCCGCTAAAAAGGCTTTCCTGTGCTATTCTCAATATGCCCGTTAAAAATCCGTAGGATAGATTTTTATTATCCTTAAAAGCTCCCGAAAAGAAATTTCTCATAAATCCTACGATCTCATCGTAAAATTCCTTGGAATACCCCTCTTGTATGGGTGTGTCGTACTCATCTATTATAATTATGGGAGCTTTCCCGTAGTGAGTGGCAAGCATTTTGGAAAGCTTTTGAAGAGAGGATGAAAGCTCTACCTCATTTACATCTCCGCTTAATATTTTGTTGTAATATTTTTTTTCGTATTCTTCCAGCTTGTGGCTGTCTTTAAGCTCGCAGTGTCTTCCAAACTCTTCCTGTAAAAGCTCCGTTATTTTATTGAATGTTGCTTCCCAAGTATTGTACTTAACATCTTTGAAAGATAAAAATATAACGGGATACTTTCCTTGATGCTCCCTGTAGCGGTTTCCGCAACTCCAGATCGCCTTATCCTTAAAATATACACTTGTATCCTCCTTCGATATTTCAAAAAAGACACGTAGCATATCCATATTAAGGGTCTTACCGAAACGTCTCGGTCTTGTAAACAGAGATACAAGGGATCTTCTGTCTAAGATATCCCGTATCATTAAAGTTTTATCCACATAGTAATATTCGGATTGTGCCCTCACATAATCGGATATACCTATGGGGAGAGGTTTCTTAGGTGTTTTCTTGAGCTTTCCCACATATTTCCCCGATACTATCCTACTATCCGAAGGCTTTGGAGCATCCTCGGGGATACGCCATATATTACCCTCTTTATATGCCCCCGAAACTTTTCCTTTTTTGCATAATTCAGCTACTCTTCTTTCGGAAAGCTTCCATATACTTGCCATTTCTTTACATGTTTTCACAAAAACACCCCCTTGATTTGATTATATTATAAATATCCTTCGGAATGATGTCAAGAAGTTTTGATAAACTTCCGAAGGATGTCATTTCCTTCTCAGAAGAAAGTCAAATATCTTCATTTCCTTCCAATGGATATATAGGCGATAGCTCCTTCTTATCAACACTCAAAGCAATTGACACTCCCCCTCTCTTTAGGTATAATAAGACTATGGAACAGAAAAAAATACGAGCGATAGTTACAAAAGAAAATTTTTTCGGTGAAAGCGATAAATATATAAGCGTATTTGCCAAGGATGAAGGGAAAATATCTCTGTTGTGCAAGGGAGCAAAGAAGCAGACAAGCCCTTTTCTTGCCATTACGGACCCTTTCATATACGGAGATTTCATATATGAAAAAAGCAAGCGTAACAACTACCTTAAAAGCGTGGATGTTATAGAGTCTTTCCCTAAAATAAGAGAGGATATATTAAAGCTTGCCTATGCCAACTTTTTTGCGGAGTTGATAAACAGGTCCTTTGCTGAAAACGTGGCGGGAAACGATGTTATGCTTCTGCTTTTGCGTTGCCTTAAGTTTATGAACTCCTCCCAAAATCACCCTTCAAGTACCGCCTGTGTATTTATACTTAAATTTCTTAAATATATGGGCTATATGCCCGAACTTTATCACTGTTGCGTGTGCGGTAGCGACTCTGTGGAGGATGTATACACTCCCTACGGCCTTGTGTGTAAAAAGCACTCCCATTCGGGGGTACTGCTTCCCGAAAGAAGTGGAGATTTTCTCAGGTACATACTTGAAAACAACACTCCCGCCGTACTGAAAACAAACTTCAAAGAAAGCCTTCAACTTGAAAAGGCTCTTCTTCTCTCCCTTAGGACCCATATAGGGGAAGAGATGGTATCCTATAAGTTTATTGAAAAGGTAGATATGAGATGAATATCCGTCAATTTTCCCAAAAAGTCGCAAGAAGGCTTGACATAAGAAAAAAATATTCTTTTTCAAGAAGAAAGGAACTTCTTGAAATGGTATTTACTCCTTTAAACACAAAAATGTTCACACTTGTGTGCAAAAAAAACAGTGAAGAAAGCCCCCAACCTATAAAGAATACGGATATACTCTATTTTGAAAGTTTCGATGAACTTTTACACATAGATACGGAATACATCTTGTTTATGCTAAATGGGGATAAGCTTTTTAAAAACGCCTTTTACGAAACGGAAAAAGCGGCAAAAGAAAACAAAGCGGATATAATATACTGCGACGAAGAAAGGGGAGGTGTTTTTCTCTCGCCTTTCTTTAAACCCGATTTTTCTCCCGATACCCTTCTTTCCTTTAACTATATGGGAAACTTTTTTGCCCTTAAAACGGAAATTTTCAGATCCTGTCACCCCGAAAACATAAATAGTTTTTACGGCATTTTGCTTGAGGCAACAAGAAGGACAAAAAACATATATCACATTCCCAAAACGCTTTTTAAAGCCGTTAAAAAAGAGGATATGGGGTTGCAAAAAAAAGACCTTGCCCGTCATCTCTCCTATTTTGGAGAAAGTGTTGTTTTAAAGGAAAGGGGACAGGGTTTTTCCCTAAACTATATTATAAAAGACCTGCCGAGGCTAAGTATCATAATACCCTCAAAGGATAATCCCGAGGTGCTTGAAAGGTGCCTTTTATCCCTAGGTAAAAGGTGCGAAACAAAATACGAGATCATAATATGCGACAACGGAAGCAGTGAAGAAAACCGACTTAAATACGAAAAATACGCTAAAGATACAAAGGCTGAATATATATATTTTAAAGAAGATTTCAACTTTTCCAAAATGTGTAACAGAGGAGCGGAAAACTCCGGAGGGGAGTACCTTCTGTTTTTAAACGACGATACGGAAGCTGTTACAAAGGGCTTTGACACTCTCATGCTCTCAAAAGCTATGGCTTCCCATGTGGGTGCCGTAGGCGCAAAGCTACTCTACCCCCATACGGATAGGATACAGCACTGCGGTGTTTTGAACTTCCCCAACGGCCCCGTGCATGCCCTTATGGGCAAAAAAGACTCTAAAGACAGGTATTTTTCAAGGAACCTTCTTACATACAACTACATTGCCGTAACAGGCGCCTGCCTTATGACGAACCGCCATAAGTTTGAAAACGCAGGCCGCTTCAAAGAAGCTTTAACGGTAGCTTACAACGATGTAGAGCTTTGTTTTTGCTACATAGAAGAAGGATTTTATAACTGTGTGGTAAACGATGCCCTGCTCTATCACTACGAATCTTTAAGCAGAGGCAACGACCTAAAGGATCCCGCAAAGTTAAAAAGACTTGCAAAAGAGAGAAACACACTTTACACTCTCCACCCGAATTTTAAAAATAAAGACCCTTTCTATAACATAAATCTTACACAAAGAAAAACCGATTTTAGCCCTGTTTCTTAAGGTTTTATTATGGGATTATTAAGTAAAAATTATATAAAAATTACCTACGGGTTAAAAATGCTCTCGTTTACAAAATGTTCACATTTTGTTCATACAATTTGCTTTTTTTCGTGCTATATTCTCATTCAAGAGAAGGAAAGGAAAAGGAGGAATTTTTAATGACAGACAAAAATTTCGAAAATGAAAATATCAATGTTGAACCAAACAACAACTTTCAACAAGAAGAAGCGGTAAATACAAATGCGGTAGATTTTTCTGCAGCCAATGTACAGAATATCAACACACAGGCACCCGACCATACAGAGGATGTCTACAATAAGGAGCCCGAGAATATTAACAACGGGACCGAAGGCGATCTTAATGCGCAGCCCTTTTCTCCCATGTTTGAAGAGGAACAGCCCGTATACAAGAAAAAGCCATACTCCTATAAGAGAAGTATAGCCGTAGGTCTTACGGGTGCTATACTTTGCGGTGCCTCCATAGGCCTTACCTTAGGTTTGGGCCTCTACATAGGAAAGGCTAATATAATACCTTCCCTTACCACAAGACCCACATCCCAGTTCGCTTTTAACGAAGATGCCTCTTCAAAGGAGGACAGTGCCGAAAAGAGTGAGGATATGCCTATTGTAAATACCTCCTCCGACCTTACCACCTCCCGCTCCACCATTGCAAAGGTAGTGGACGATGTGGAAGAGGCTGTTGTAAATATCAACATCAAGACCTCTACCATGGGGTATTTCAATCAGGTTTATGAAGGCTCGGGTGCAGGCTCCGGCATAATATACAAAGAAACAGAGGACAAACTCTACATTATAACCAACAACCACGTTGTAGAGTCTGCCACCGCCTGCAGTATATCCATAGACGGCGAAAACTATGTGGATGCCAACCTTGTAGGTAAGGATGCCTCCACGGACCTTGCTGTAATATCTGTGGATAAATCAAAGCTTAAGGATGCCAACATTACGGACTACACCGTAGCAAAGTTCGGCAACTCCGACGAGCTTGCCATGGGCGAGACGGTAATAGCCTTAGGTAATGCTTTGGGCGAGGGTAAAACAGCCACCATAGGCATAATATCCTCCACAGGCAAAAAGCTTGATATCGACGGCACAAAGTACGATGTACTCCAAACGGATGCCGCTATAAACCCCGGTAACAGCGGCGGTGCCCTTGTAAACACAGAGGGCGAGGTAATAGGTGTCAACTCAGCCAAACTTGCTGCCACAGCCATAGAGGGCGTAGGCTACGCCATACCCTCCGCAAGAGCTATGGAGGTTTGCAACGAACTTATAGAAAAGGGCACCATACAAAGAGCATGGCTGGGTGTTTCCATATACACCATAAACGATCAATTTAAACAGATGTACAACGTAAATACCGACGGTGTACTCATAACAAAAATAGAACAAAACTCGGCAGCCGAAAAAGCAGGCCTTCAAGAAACGGATATAATCACAAAGGCAGACGGCAAGGAAATAACCACATCTACAGAGCTTTCCGATGTTATAGAGGCACATCAGCCCGGAGATAAGGTAGACTTGACCATAGTAAGGGACGGTTACAAGGAAATGAATGTTACCGTTACCTTGGAAAACCTTAATACGGGATTTTAAAAGGAGGGTAAATATATGAAAAAGAAACCAAGCTTTCTTAAAACAGGCATAGCTTGTATATTGGTAGGTTCCGTTATAGGTACCGCCACGGGTATAGCCCTCCCTTTAGCCCTCAATGCGGCAAAGGCAAGTGTGGAGACCGCCCTTAGACAGTCCGCCTCTGCAGCCGATGAGGCTCTGCCCAACAAAGAAGAAAAAGCCAAAAGCGAAGAAAATATATCCGCACATGTGGAACAGCTTATGGATCAAGCCTCAAAAGATACGGTAAATATCATAAAGGCTGTAAAACCTTCCGTAGTGTGTATCACAAGTGTTTTAAACACCAGAGATTTTTTCAATCAGTACTACCAAAATGAAAACTCGGGCTCGGGTATCATCTTCCACGAGGATGACAAAAATGTATACATCGTTACCAACTGCAGTGTGGTATCCGGAGCTTCCAGCGTAAAGGTAAGCGTAAGTGACAGCGACCTTGTTTCAGCCTACCTTGTAGGTAAGGATAACGAAAACAATCTTGCGGTAATATCCGTAAGTAAAGAAGATCTTTTAAAGGTAGGCATTACGGGAGTGACCTGTGCCACCTTCGCAGACTCAAGTAAAACGGAAGTGGGCGAAACGGTTATAGCCATAGGAAATGCCTTGGGAGAAGGTAATACGGCAACAAAGGGCATTATAAGTTCCTCCGAAAAAGACCTTAAAACAAACTTAGGTGCCCTTAAGGTATTTCAAACCGATGCCGCTATCAACCCCGGTAACGACGGCGGTGCCTTGGTAAACAGCGACGGCCTTGTGGTAGGTATAAACACCACAAAGGTAACCAGCACCTCGGTAGAGGGTGTAGGCTATGCCATTACATCAAATGCCGCCAAGCCCGTAATAGAAGCCCTTATGAACTCCGAAGAAGCTCCCGCCCTGGGAATAATAGTAGAGACCATAAGCGAGGATGTGGCAACACAGGCAGGTCTTCCCAAAGCAGGCGTATATGTAAGAGAGGTAGTTAAAGACGGTGCCGCAGCGGCAGCAGGCGTGCAGGTAGGAGATATTATAACCTCCTATAACAACACCCCCGTATTCGACTCCAACGCCCTTATAGAACTTATCAAAAAGTCAAAGGTAGGAGATACGGTGGAAGTGACCGTATACAGAGACGGCCAAACAAAGGTACTTAAAGCCATCCTTAAGAGAAGTTCTTCATTCTGATCGGAGGTAAAATATGGATGTGAACACTGCCCTTGAAATGCTTTACAAAAAAGCAATGTCGGATGAAAATTTAAAAGCTTCACTAATAGCAACACAGGAAGAAAAAGAACCCGTGGAAAGCTTTTGCAAGTTAGCCTCGGAGGCAGGTTGCCCCTTGGATATGGGAGAATTCTTCTCCTACAATGAACAAATGCTTTCAAATATGCTTAAAAGCACCAACGGCGGTGCCACCTACCCCATAGAAGAATGGGGAGATTGCTACGAGCAGTTTATAGCTTCTCTAATGTAAATAGATGTGTAAAAACCCCCTCTTCCCGACACCGTATATGTGTCGAAAAAAGGGGGTTGTATTGTTTATCCGATAATCCGTTCTTAATACACGGCTGTTATTACCGCTGTTTTGCTTTCGCTTTCCCAATCGGTCTTGGCTTCAAAGGCATCGGAGACAAATCTAAGGGGTACCATAGTTCTGCTATTCTGTATTTCCGAGGGTACGGCAAGCTGTATTTTTTCACCGTTAACAAAGGCATATTCGCTCCCTATACTTATTTCGGTTTTAACATCGCCTCTATTTGCCGTTACGGTCTTTGTTTCGGCATCAAAATCCACTTCCGCACCGAGAGCTTCAAATATGGCACGTGCAGGGATCAAAACAGAATCATTTTTAATATAGGGCTCAACATCCGTCGACAATTCATTGCCGTTAAATAAAACGGTGATATTTTGCGTTTTCGTTGTTTCGTCGGCTCCACTCAAAAATCTTATTCTGCCCTCACCGTAAACATCGGCATATTTATCGGGTATCTCTCCACCAAGGCTTTCAACATAGGCAACAAGTGCCTCCACGTCCTTCATAGGTTTTTCAAGGGGTATTTTTTCTCCCTTGAAAGCGGAATTGCCGTCACCGTCTTTAAAAATAGTATATGCAGAGCCCGCAAGTATATACTCTCTGTCATAGTCTATGGGCTCACCGTTTATTTTTATATTACTTACTCTTCTTTCATCGCCCTTTATTTCCGTTAATACACCGTTTTCATCGGTTATGATCTCCGCTTTTTTATCAAGGTCGATATCGTAAGTGATACCCGATACCTGCAAAAATCCGCCGAACTTTTCGGGTGCATAGCTTGCACCGTATTCAAGGGCATCTACAAGGTTACTTCCTTTTATCTTCATTTTACCCATATCATCTCCAAAGGGATTCACTGCGAGAAGGTCCTCATAAGTTATATCCCCCGCAGGTATATTGGCACGGACCGAACCGCCACCAATAACTGCAATTTCGGCATCGGTGACATATCTGTAAGCATCGGTGCAAAAGTCCGCCATATTGGTTTCGTTATTTCGCGTAAGCCATACATTGCTGTCCTCGGGAGTCGTAGCATAAAGTGAAAATTCTGTCTTACCCTGCTTTTGCTTCAGTATCTTGTCATATTCTTCTTTTTTGGCATTTACAAGTTGCTCTATATCCCTGTCTTTTTCGGTATAGTCGGATATAAGCTCTGTCTTTACGCTCTCGCCCTCAAGGGTAAGCTTTCCTATGCTGTTAAGTTTTGTTCCCGTTTGCGAAAGAACAACAGCCTGTCCGTCTTTGTTTTTTACTTTTTCCATTTCCACGGTGCTGTGAGAATGTCCGTCAAGAACAACATCTATACCGCTTGTGTTGCTTATAATATCGGTGGACATATAGGGCTTTGCAGATTCATTGATACCAAGATGTGCAAGCAAAATACAATAATCCACTTTTTTCGCTCTGACCTCGTCTACCGTATTTTGAATTATATCATATAATTTCCTGCCGTCCTTGCCTTGACCGAAGCCGTAAATATAGTTTTCCTCGGCATCCTGAAAATATATAGTGGTGGAAGTTGTAAGTGTTTCGGGAGTGGCAACACCTATAAACCCAATGCGTTTACCGCCTATTTCTTTTATTTCATAAGGTTCCAGTACAAGCTCATCTGTTTCGGTCTTTTTAAAATTACAGCTTATATACGGAAAATCCGCAAGTTCCGTAAGTTTCATAAATTGGGGAACAGTATAGTCAAATTCGTGATTGCCGGGTATTGCAAGGTCATAGCCCACGGCATTCATAATATCTATTATGGCTTCGCCCTTTGAAAGCGAGCCTATAACACCGCCCTGCACGGCATCACCGCAGTCCACCAACATAACAGGCGTACCCTTTTGCTCCGTTTCCTTCTTGTATGCCGCAAGTCCCGCATAGCCTATAGCATCATCAATACCGCAGTGTACATCATTTGTGTAAAGTACAACTATTTCTTCATTGCTTTGAACATCGGCTGCAAACAAAGAATATGTATTCCCCGCCACAGCCGTAACAGCCAACATCACAGATAATATCAGCTGTAAGCACTTTTGGGATGTGGATTTTTTCATAAAAACACCTCTTTCCGAATTTCCGCTTTTCCCACAGAAAACATAAGGGGACCTCTAAAAAGTGCTATTGAAGTAAAATTGAGATATCTTGTTCGAGGACCGGGAAATGGCTCGAAGCCAATGTAGAGCATTGGTGAGAGACATTGACGACTAACCTTTGCAAGATAGCCAATTTTACGATTT